>CAZUAY010000170.1:0-8712 GCA_964618405.1 uncultured Lentisphaerales bacterium | reverse complement strand
CGCGAAAAAACGTTGGGGTAACTCAAATTGTCCAAATTTTCAAAATCAATCTAAAATCAACGGAATCAACATGTTAGCAGTGACTGTGAAAATCGAGTTATAGGCAAGCCCGCGTGTTCTCATACAACGACGTCACTGTAATCTCAAACGTCACCGTAATCTCGCGCAAAAGTTCAAGATTACATTATCAGGAGGGCGGTACTTCATGCCTCACGTTATGTTGCGTAATCCGGATGACCTGATGTAAAACTGAAAGAAAAGGGATTAAAACAAGAGGATGCAACATAACGCCGTTCGCAACATAACACGACAAAGTTTGCCCCGACTAGCGCCTACAAAAAGCCGTTTGCCTTATACCACTCGTAAGCCAAGCGCAACCCTTCGTCTAGGTTGATTTTGGGCTCGTAGCCGAGATCCTTTTTTGCCTTGGCGATGCTGAAACCTCGATTCTGACGATACCAGTCAACACGACGCGGGAACAGGGGCGGTTCGCCAGGTAAAAGCTTGTAAATGGCGGCGACGATAAAGGAAAGCCAATACATTGGGTAGAACGGCAGGTAGATCGTCTTGCACTTCACCTCCATGATATTAGCAATTTTTTGCACAATGTCCTCGATGGGGAAATACTCATTGTCTGCGATGATATAGGTCTGTCCCTTCGATTCGGGCCGTTGCACCGCCAGCGTAAACGCATCACAAAAATTTTGGACGTAAACGGGATGGTAGAACGCTGTTCCTGGGCCAAAGAACGGGAACCATCCCTTCTTCACCTGCTTATAGAGCATCAGGAACCGTCCGGGATCGCCAGGCCCGTAAAGAGCCGTAGGGCGCAGGATCGTAATGTCCATCCCCTTTTCCATGAAGGCTTGCGCCACCTTCTCGCCCTCATATTTCGTAAACTGATAATAGTCCTCTGGTTTGATCGGAGAATTTTCATCGCCCGGCACGGGCGGATTTTGTCCAAGACTATCGATATTGCCATGCACGCCCTGGGTGCTACAGTATACGACCTTCTTCACCCCTGCTTGCTGGCAAATTTCCAGCAACGAGCTCATGGCGTTAATGTTGGTGTTGTCGTACTCCGACTTCGGCACATTGATCTTTCTGAAGGCCGCTGCCAAATGATACACGATTTCACAACCGTCGACGGCCTTCCGAAGTGCCTCCGGATCCGTAACCGACCCCAAGATCACCTCCGCCCCGAGCTTCTTCAACTCTTCGAGCATGATCCCTTCTTGATTGTCGAGAACGACGGCCTTGTTGCCCTCGCGGAGTACGTGTTTCACCAAATGGCTCCCTGTAAATCCCGTGCCGCCGGTTATGAGAATCTTCATAGTCTATTTTCCTTTTCTCTTCAAAATTGTTTCTGGGCGCTCCATGCGCGCAATCACGGGCGTTCCCCAAAGCCGCGTCAGCCCCAGCACTCTACACACCCCCTCCGCAAAAGCAGATATTCCCTTGCACTTCAACGCACGGTGGATCACCATGGGAAGAAAAAATTGCGCGAAGCGACCGCTCTCGACAAACCCCGCGCTCAAAAAGGCTGCGGAAACTTCCCTGTGACGAAATAGCTTCCATTCTCGAGTATTTTTCTCGTACTTTTTCTTGGCTTTAAAAAGGGCGGGCGCTGCCGCATTCAAGCTCTGACTCGTCGGATAATCGGTGATGACGGGTCCACGTGAAACGCGACACATCTCGGCTACAAGTTTTTCCCACTGTTCGCAGTGGGTCAACATCCGCACTGAAACGACTGCATCGAAGTGCTTGTCCGCATACGGAAGTGCAATGACGTTGCCCACCTCAAATCCGCACGCGCCGGAATCAACGAGATCTTCGATTCGGTGGCGGCAACTCTCCGCGCTTCCCAGGACGTGAACCTGATAGCCCTCTTGGCAAAGCGGAACGGCAAGTTGACCATGCCCCCCGCCAACATCGAGAATTTTTGCGCCGGGCGCAAGTTGTCCGCGGAGCAACTTCAGGACGCCACGAGTCTGCACCTCCAGCAACCATGCGCCTACACGCCCACGAAATCGCGTAGCATAGTCGTCGTTCGAAGTCGCAATATCAGCCGTCTCCGGAAAAGGAGATGCGGCATTTTGTATGTCATCTACATCCATAGTGGATAGGCGTAAGTCGCTAGTGGCGAGTGCCGAGTTGCGAGTGGCAACTTTATCGAAACTCACAACTCGCTACTGGCACTATTAGGCCGCTGGTGTTTCAACAACGGCTGGCGTGGAGAGGACGGGTACCTCAATAGTGGGAGCTTCTGCGGCTGGCGTTTCAGCCTCAACCGCTGGAACTTCGCCGGCTGGCGTTTCTGCTTCAACCGCTGGAACTTCGACGGCTGGCGTTTCTGCTTCAACCGCTGGAACTTCGACAGCAGGCTTCTCTGCTTCCGGCTTTGCGCCTGGAGTCGATTGAATCTGCGCCTTGATGAAAGCCTCGGTTTCAGCACCCGATTTATTCGTTTCAAGAGCCTTGCCATACCAGTCGAGTGCTGTTTCGTAGGCCTTTTTAGCTTCGTCTGCATTGCCGGCCTCGGTGTAGATATCGCCGATGCGTTTCTCGTTGTTACCGATTAATGTCGCTTGGCTGTACACGATTTCTGAAGCAGGATCGGTCGTGTCTTGATCCTTGAGTGTACCCACGAATTCACGGAAGTACTTGACAGCTTCATCGTACTTCTTCTCGTGAAGTGCCTTGTGGGCCTTGACCTTAACAATCGCCATTTCATGCCATGCTCGGTCTCTTTCGGGCAGTCCTTTCTCGAGGATGGCAAGTGCGCGGGTGTAATCTTCGATTAAGAAGCAGGAATCGAGCTGGTAAGAACGGAGCGAATCTTGCGAGACTTGGTCCGTGAGCATCGGGAGAAGCTTATCGACGAGCACTACGCATTCTTTAAGTATGGGGATATCGCCGATAACATCATAGAAGTAGCGGCTGTAAATTGAATAGATTTGCCTTGGATCCAACTTGACCTGCATCAGTTTATCAATACGACTCGGGAAGGAGGCGACATCTTTGTTTTCGCCTTGGAAAACAACGCCAACCCACTCGCGAGCGGCGGCGTAGCGAGTTTTTTCGGCCTGAGCTGCACGTTCATCCATCACAATTGGAGCCGCCATCAACTCTACCATGTCATAGCGTGCGGCGCGGCTGGCACTCTGAAAGGCATAGCTCATCGCCTGCTGGAGAGCCTGATCTGGAACCTCTACGATCAACAACGGAATCCTGTCTGCAATCTTCTTCCAGTCGCCTTTGGCAGCATCGATACGGATTTCCAAGGTTGCCACGACTTCCTTCATCGCAGGATCATCTTTCTTGGACGATGCATCGATTACCTCAATGATCTTTTCTGCTACTGTTACGTTTTCTGAGCCGAGGGCTTCTTGCCCCATACGCCCGAGAAGCGGTGCAACCTTGGCTGCATCAAATTTTTCGATAACGGCCGCGACTTCGGTTACCATCTCGTCGAGCTTGCTATTTCTGAACAAACTGCCGATCAACCAATCCGTAGCGGTCAGACGGAGCTCTTCCCCAATGTCTTGAGTCGCCAATACGCGAGCCCAGTCTAGTGCACCCACGACATCGTCTTTCGCCATGTAGGCTCCGTAGATTGTGTCAAATCCGGGCGTCGCAATTTCCGGCGTCACGCGGAGGGCATTTAGATACTGCTCTTTAGCCGCATCATACTGCTCAGTAAAAAGAAAATACCGGATCATCGTATTGAAGAGAGGTTGCTTCAACGATTCAAAGTCTTCGCTATCGAGAGCGGCTACGAATGTCGCATTTGCCTGATTGGTCTGCCCTGCTTGGAGCAGCGCATCAACTTGGTTGTATAAATCATAGAGAACCGAGTCGTCGACAGGAATGTCTAACGCCATTGCCTGAGCAATTTCATCCGCTTCTTCAGCTTTTATTGCAGCGTTATTTTTATCCTTGCCACAGCCGAAGGCGCCGAGAATAACGGCTAATGCCACAATCGATGTAAAAAACAAGTTCGTTTTTCTCATGTACAGATTTCTCCTGATTTTTAGTGGAAACACTCGATACCTCTCTCCGGCTCACTTAACCCACCGAAGCTTTACAGTTCTGCTTAAATAAAACATTTTAATTCTACCATAAGGAAACACTGCTTGCAATACAAGTAAAGAAGAACCAATCGTTATAGAACCAATCGTGAGTCAAAACGAAGTCTGGAGATGTCTCCAGCAGAAACTACGCCCTAAATTCTTGGTTTCATGCGAAGCCCGCTAAACCAAGACGTTCGACAAGCTCTTCTACATACAAGGTCATGTATTCTGGCGAAACTGCCGACACATGAGGATAAAGAAAGGCGTTCGGTGCCGTTCGTAGAGGACTGTTCACCGAAAGAGGCTCCTCGCGGTAAACGTCCAAAACCGCGCCTGCGATACTACCACGCCGCAAAGCCGCCGCCAGCGCATCTTCATCAATAGCATTCCCTCGACCGAGGTTGTAAATATAGGCGGTCTTCGGGAGGAGTGACAACCGAGCGGCATCCATAATGTTCGTCGTCTCCTCTCCAGACGGTAGCACACAAAGCAGGTGGTCCGCGAAGGGCAAAACTCGGTCGAGTTCTTCCATCGACACCACTTTGTCGCTACACGAGAACCAAAGCGGCGTATCGCCAGCAGGGTTCCTTCTAATTCCCGTAATACGAGCCCCGAAGTGCTTCAGCAACCGCCCTGCATGATGCCCAATGGCACCAAATCCAAGAATAACCACATGCGAATCCCGAATACAACGCACTTCGCCTGAGAATGCGTTTTGTGGCCATTGCACGGCCGTACCTGTCATCAATTGTGCGTGCTGAATGAGGCCGCGCGAGATCCCAAGAATCATCCCCATCGCGGTCTCTCCCATGATTTTTCCATGATACGAGCCATAGAGGATGTTAACGCTTTCAGGCAGATCCACCTTGAAGTAGTCGTGGCCAGCGGCAGGTGTGCTGATGATACGTAACTTGGGTGCGACCGCAAACCATTCTTGCTTAAATTTCGACACCAGCACAACCTCGGCATCCGCCAGCTCCTCAACAAATGATGCCTCGTCACCGCAGACCAGCAACGAACAGCGAGGAAGCCGCTCTACGAGATGCTTAGCATTCTCCTCCGAAAAGGAATACTCCTGAATCGTTGGATGGTTGAGGAATGCGACGATTTTCATTTTAGATTGCGTTGCCAATTTTGCGAGCGCGATTCGGCTTATCAAGGTTGACGCCCAACTGTAATCCGATATGAACGAGAAGATTCCACCCCGCCATCAACGCCAGATAGTTGCTGAAGCCATCAAGCAACGGCAAATGAATGGTGCTAAATGGAGTCGGAGCGGATGACAGCGCAACAATTTCAACCCCGACCCGATCTACAAAAATCTCTTTCATCTTAACGAATTCGGATTCATACGGCTCAACGAACACGAGAACATCACGCGCCGTCATAATTTCTTCAAACCCGTGAAGCGCGATTGTTCCTTCCAAGAAGATGCTTGGCTTGCGAGTGATTTCTGTTGTCTTGAGTGCCAGTTCTTCGGCGACGCCATTGTTGCGGCCTGCAAAGAAGATCCGTTCACACTGCGCAAGGCGCGCGATCAACGCGGAGTCATAGTCCGCCGCCATAACCTGCTCCGCAAGAACAGCCGCCTTGATCTTATTCGTTTCGCACGTGGTGCATTGCGTCATGCTGCACAGAATCGACTGATAAACCAACGCCTGTTCGACAACGCTCTTTGTTGCGGCAACGGCCTTCTCTGCTCCACAGGTCAACACGATGCTCGCGGAGGCCTCCTTATCGAGAATCGAATCTGGCGTTGCCGTCAAAGCATAAATATTCTCATGCCCTTCAGAAAGGAGCTTGCGTACGAGCACAATAGCCTCCTTCGTCTGCCCGCTGTTGGAGGCCACCAACACGACATGCTGAGAAAGATCATACTCACACGCCTCGTAGGAGCCGGCCGTTCCCAGCGACAAATCGATGCCGATTTTGTAAGCCTCTGAGATGAAATTTTTTGCAGGCAGGATTCGGCTCGACCCCTCGCCACTAATAAAGACACCGCCCTTTGCTAAAATCTCATCGCCAATTCCGACGGCCTTTGAAAATTCAAAGTTCCTGATGAGGGTCGCTGTCTCCATCATTTCTGAAATTAAGGCTACATTTCCATCGTTTTTCATAAAATCACTCCATTTCATCAACTGTCGGACACTTAAACCCATAAATGTCCTTCTGGCTGATGTTTCCTAACCGGTATTTTTACAGTTGATGATTTTCATTATACAACGCGCTCACAACATAGGCAAGCGCCTTTCCTAATTTACGACCATCGACTCGGTAAACGGCAAATACCATCGAAGCCTACATTAGCACCGAGAACTACAGGCAGATGGTTTTCTAACCGATGGTAGTTGACCGCATGGTTGCGGCTGTGCAACGAGAACGACATCATATAATTGCCCGCATGCAAGGGTGACGCGTCGATCTCAAGCGTGAGCGAGCCCTGCCCTTCGATGAACGGGATGTCGATGCCATCGATCTCGGTATTGCTACCGTAAACCATATTTTCTTCACTATCAGCAATCGAGAACCCGAACGTCGGCTTCTCAATGCGCGTCGTCGCCTCCCAGGCGAGCGCAATTCGAAGCTTCTGATCTGAGGGAGCGGCTGGGCATGGCGCTCCAGCATGATCGACGAGGGAAATCGAAGTCAGCTTCGCCTCCCCTGTTCCCCACTCGCGCTTCGTTCCACCCGCTGTGCCCGTGATCGTATCGGCACCGTAACGCGCCGTCATCTCTTGCGGGGCACCGATACCCTTGAGCACGCCGTGATCCAGATAGGCGATGCGATCTGAAACCGACCGGATCGTATGCATGTCATGCGAGATAATCAGCATCGACTTGCCAGCCCGACGGAACTCCGCCATCTTGTCGAGGCACCTTGTTTGAAAATCTAAATCGCCCACGGCCAGCACTTCATCTACGAGCAAAATATCGGGATCGACCTGGACCGCTACGGCGAATCCCAAGCGCACATACATTCCAGAAGAATAAAAGCGCACGGGTTGGTCAATAAAATCCGCAAGACCCGAGAAATCTACAATCGCGTCGAAACGGTTGCGCATGGTCTCACGAGAGATGCCCATGATCGCCCCATACAGCAGGACATTCTCGCGTCCCGTAAGATCGGGATGAAACCCAGCGCCGAGCTCAAGCAGCGAGGAGATCACCCCAGTCGACCGCACACAGCCCCGTGTCGGCGACAACGTGCGCGCAATGATGGAAAGCATTGTGCTCTTGCCCGCGCCATTAGAACCGATCAGCCCGAGCGTCTCGCCCTTCGAAACGGTGAAAGAGACATCATCGAGAGCGGTAAATTGCTTGTCAGGACGCCGACGAACCCAGTCAATCACCGCCGTCTTTAACGAGCCGGCGGACGAGGAGAGGCGAAAACGCTTGGTAATGTTACAAACTTCAATTGCAGGCTCGCTCATAATACGTCTCCAAAATGCGAATCCCCAACCTTCAGCGAAGCGAGACCTAGAAAGAGAATGATCACGCATACGCAAGCCGACAGTAGAAGCCAAAGCGGGCTCAACATCATGCCTGGCGCCGCTTCCGGCATTAGCGGTGCTCCCATGAGGGCAGCTCGATAGGCCGCTAAAATACCCGTCATCGGATTTAAGAAGATGATGCCACCTAATTGTGGGTTCTGGAAGCTAAGAGCCCCCAGTTGCATCTCGGGTGCATAGAACACTGGCGAGAGGAAGAACCACGCCAGCGAGCCCACCCCAATGATATGCTGCGTGTCGCGGAAAAACACATTCAAAGTCGCACAAAGGCATGACATGCCAATCCCAAGCGCGAAATGCAAGGCGAGAGCCGGAACGATCCAATAGAAGGCGGAGAAATCAGCCGCGCCTGAAAGCATGAGATAGACGAAAAGAACCACAAAAGTCAGCAGAAAATTGACGCCGTTCGCCATCACGGTTGAGACGGGCAGAATGATTCGCGGAAAGAAAACCTTCTTCACCAGATTGGCATTGCCGACGATCGCATTCAGCGAGTCGTTGAGGAACCCTGCGGTAAACTGCCAGACGATGATTCCTGTAACGAGAAACTGAAGGTAGTTGGGACTTCCGGTGTTGAATTTCAGGATACTGGCGAAGACGGCGTACATCAGAATCATCAACACCGGGGTGAGCAACGACCACAAAAAACCCAATGCGGAATTCTTGTAACGAATTTTTAAATTTCGCTGAACAAGAATCCACGTCAGCTCTCTTCGCTTATAGATTTCACCGAGCATTAAAAAGTACCACGCATTAGAATTTAAAAGGTCAACTGTGCCAAGAATAGGCTGTCTGAATGTTCAATCGACTTGGACGAGACGGAATCATACCCTATTCTATACTTCACGGCTAGAGAAAGTGAGGCACAAGACGTAATCGGTTAGTGACGGGGGGAGGGGTGAAAGTATTTTGCGAGGTGACGCCGGAGATCTGCTCTGCTGTGCTGTCAATCTAGTTGTCGCAATAAGCGCGGTGCGGTTTTAAACACAGAGGGTTGGAGACGCAGCGATTGAGCCACTGGGAGCAGATGCTTCCAGCCTGTGCAGGAACGGCAGACGAGCGAAGCAAATGGAGCGGGGGTTTTCCAACCCCCGTCGTGTCGGGGACAGGAATGTCCCCGCTCCGTTCGTT
>CAZUAY010000169.1:0-8743 GCA_964618405.1 uncultured Lentisphaerales bacterium | reverse complement strand
AACCTTCTCAACAGGTCGCTGTTTGGAAATTGTCATAAACCGGCTGATTGGCAGGCATTTGCCCCACCGTGTTCAGGTAGCGAAACCTATCCATTGACAGTGGAAACGATTGAATGAAGCCGATTTCCCGGGGACAATGAAACCGTGGGATTAATTCCTTTTAAATCACTTTGATTTTTAATATCGCACACAGGTTTTCCAATAAGGCGCGGTTATCGCCATAGGAGATGATGTAATGCTGAGCCATTACTTTTTGAATAAATGTTTCTACTGGATAATCAAATATCATTTCTAGACTTGGCAGTTGCGGCGCGGGTGGAGCCCATCCGGCTTCTTCCCATTTTATTGGAGCTTGTGCATCAGCCAGACTGATATGCATGCAATATTCTCCGTCAATGCAAGCCAGGCGAGAAAGCGTCACACGACCCGTCTTGAGTTTAGAAACATTTAACAGGCCCTCACCGAAATCGCCAAAAGCATTTGGCATGACGGTCGTTCTACCTTGAACGATCTCAGATGGGACATAATCAGGAACCCCCATCAGGGCCCCGTTTTCCATGAATTCGTAAAATTCTAGATAGGCTCCGACTTGACCTGTCAAATATCTCACGATTATTTGCATCACCATGCCAAGCGAATCGTTTTCCGGAACCGATGAAATATCCGTTTTTTCGTGCAACAGCGTCATGGCACCCGCTGGCGCAAAACCCATGAGTTTTTTGATTCCATCGACGTCGTTATAAGAAAATACTTCATAGCCTCTATCTTTAATTTTTGTCTGCAGAGCAAGAAAGAGTTTGACCGACTTCTCTACAGTTCCTTCTTGAGGGGCTTTTACAAAATCCCAGATTTCAGTGACCTCTTTAGCGATTTCAGCGACTTCAGCGTCACTTATCATATCCATTAACTGTGCAAGTTCAAGCAATTCAAAATGCTCAATTTCAACGCCAAATGTTTTTTTCAAACTCATGCCGTCGTACATCGTTCCATATAATTTCATGTCACGATAACCGGCCATTCCTAATTTGGCGTTTTTCAATAATGCAACCGCTTGCGCTGCTCGGGCATAATTGACAACCTCTTCCACTCGCGAAGCCTGTCCTCGGTAATTGACGACGTACTTAAAGTTGTATCCCAGTGCTTCCATTGGGCCACGTAAAGCTGTCGTTCCTGCCTGATCCGCCGTGGTTATAAACCGATCCCCTTCCTGCCAGCCGGATAATCCCCACAGCACCATCGGTTTGTGTTTAAACGCTTCAATGACCTTGAATACCGCCCAGGATGGAATCCAGCCGGCAACACAGAGAATTAAGACATCAAAGGTTCCGCCTGCCTGTAATTCCTCCAGTGCTCGGGCTGCTTCTTTTCCTTTTGGATCATCCCAAACCGGAGCAGTCATTATTAATTGGAGACCCTCTTGTTCAAGTGCATTTGCAGCTTCTGCACAGCGTTTATCAATAAATTCTCTTGGTGTGTTAATCTCACCGAATCCAACAAAGCCAGCTCGTAGGGTACGCATGGTAATAGTTCCTTAAGTTAATGATAATGAATCCGTCATTTCTGACCATTCTCTAAGCCCCGACAAGGCATCTCGCCCGTAAAGGTTGTCTCTTCCTGCTATCATGGCATAACGCCCGGCAGTCATGATGTTTTCGTCGTTCAGCAACGCAGACAGAAAAGCCGCTACAGCACAATCTCCAGCACCGGATGCATTATGAAAGCGATCCGCATCAAGCGCGACCGTTTGAATCCAGGCTCCCTGCGAGCAACCTTCCGTATCGGAAAGTTGCAAAGCAGAACGTTGAAGTTTCGCGATATCGCGAGTCTGAATATAGGCACCACGATGCCCTGCCTTGACCAGCAAAATTTTTGTTCCCAGGGCAAGCACCTTGTCCGCTAATAAAGGATAGGTTTCCGGCGGGATCGCATCGATAAAATTGCCAGTACCCGCCAGGCTTGTGATTGTCGCATAACGTTCTGGTTCAAGCATAAAAAGCAGTTCTTCAACGCTTGGGACGAAAATATCTACAAAAGGTAGAACTTCCGTTAATATTGCTTTCCAATCCGCTTTTCCTGACGGAGCACTCGCGTCAGGCAAGGTCATATCCAGCGAAATCACTGCGCCGCAGGCACGAACTTTTTTCAGCATTTTTTTTAGTTCTTCGCCTCCATTCGACCAAAACCTTTTCATCAGGGGTGGATAGCCAAAATGAAAGAGACGGCTTTTAGAAACAAGTTCATAGTCAATATCATCTGCGCACAAAATGTGGTTACATCCTGGGTCCTCGAGAAAAATGCGATCCAGCCCAGGAGGAGCGATGACGATTCCGTAAGCCGTTCCGGCTGAATCTTTCCGACCCATGCCGGACACGCCAAATTGCTCGAGTTGAGCAATCACGATATCGCCCAACGCATCATTCCCGACCCAGCCGTTCAACGCGACTTTTTGCCCGAACTTCTGCATGGCAAGGCCCGTGTTAGCCACCACTCCGCCTAGCGAAAAAAGAAGCCCTTCCGTCTCAATCAGTCTGCCGGGACGAAACATTTCAGAGAAAGAACCCGTTTGTCCGTGCGTAAAGCCCGGCGTCATGTCAACGCCAAGATAGCCGGCAACAACCGCATCAATTGGATGAGAGGTTTTTATTCCCATATTCGTTTAATTTCCCTCACGCTTTTATCGACCAGCAGTGTGCCGCCCTCTGAACCAACCTGCCCATTGATAATCATACCACCGTAACCGCCGAGTTCTTCGGCGCGTTTGCTGGGTAAATATCCGCCGACTCCATTGCAAAGCTGAATCATGAACGTTTGTTCGGCCTGACTACGCGCACGAATTCGATGACCAAAATCCAAATATAATTCAAATGGACTTGTGACAAAAACGATATCGCTTACACGAATAACATGCAGTTGCATTTTAAACGTGGGCTTGTCATCCTGATCTTCAAAACGCCTGATGATCGCTTCTTCATTACGAATTTTTACAAAATGATGCAATTTGCTGTCGTAGGGACCAGAACGCCCCGCAATCTTTTCATTCGCGTGGGTCTCAGCACAAAAATCCTGATAGGCAGATTTGGAATCCTGAATTTTCTCAAGCGCATCCATTTTTGTTTTGGCTTTGAGATAATCCTCCCGAGAAACCCGGCGACGCGGAAGTTCAATTTCTTCTGTTGAATGCTCAAGACTGATATCATATTTTATCTGTTGAGCCAGCTTTCCGTAAACCGCTTCAATCGATTTGAAAAGCCGAGTCGCGAGCATCTCAACTCCGGCTTCACGCCACAGAGAAGCGACTCCTGATCGCGTCAAATCTCGAGGTGACTGACACCCAGCCGGAGCAATCTGGCAAAGGGTGTGAAAATTTTCGCCAAAATGGTCTTTTAAAAGCTCACGCAATTTACCCATAAAATCTGAAGATATTTTATACGTCGCTTCCATGACTTGCGATGGACATGCCACATTGACAATTGCGCCTGTTGGTTTGCCGGACGGATCAAAACTGAACATCAGGTCGACTCCTGAATCTTCGCCCCCTTCCATCCCGGTGAAATCATCCCGATTGGTCAAGCCATACATTTCAGCAGTCTCATTCGCATAAACAGCACGGCGGCAGTGTCCGATACTAGCAAAAGAAACGGTATTCGAAATACCGCTTATCTGGCGCCCGTCCCAGGCTTGTTGAACGGCTTCCAGTATTTTTTTTGTAACAAAATCACGATATTCCGCCGGAGAAATCGCTTCTGGATTTGCTTTCCACCAATTACGAGAATTCGTTAAACCGGGAGCATTATGCGTATGGATCGCGTGAATAATTATTTTATCCGCTGAAATTGCAGAAAACTTTTCTTCAATTGCTTTTTGAACGCTAACGCAAAAATCTTCAGAAACTCCGACAACATCCAAAGAAATCATCAGACTGTATTGATTGTCTTGTTCGAGCAACAGCACAACAGTTTTTAAGCGAGAATGAATACCGTCTGCAACGCGTTGATAATATTGCCCTGCAAGTTCAACGCCTCTGCCATCAGGCGTAATATCCGCCTCCCCCCACCCCATTAATAGTTTTGACATCGTAAACCCCTAGATTTAGTATCGCACATTTGTGTGGCAATTCTAACACATCGCCAAAACCAGAGCAAGAAGTACACCGCCACAGAAATTCGCGGCGTATCCCTCCCCCAAGACTCAATAGACACGTCGTACTCTGACAGATTTGACAAGCGTGGCTTGCGCCGCAGAGGGCATATCCGCTATAATCAACCGCATGGACACGGATCATGACGATTTTTTTGAACTTGTGGCAAATGGCGACGTCCCTTCGGTGCGGCAGCCGCTTGCAGCACGCATGCGCCCGCGGTGCATGGACGACATCGTCGGCCAGCAGCACATCATCGGACCCGGCAAGCTCCTGCGGCGCGTGATCGAAGCGGATCGTCTTTCCAGCATCATCCTCTACGGCCCTCCGGGCTGCGGCAAGACCTCCATTGCGGAAGTCATCGCGCTGAGCACGAAGCGGCACTTTCAACGCGCCAGCGGCGTGCTCTCGAATGTCGCCACATTGCGCGTCATTTTAGAGACGGCACGCAAGGTCGCGACCGGACGCGGCACGATTCTCTTTATCGACGAAATTCACCGCTTCAATAAAGCGCAACAAGACGTATTGCTCCCCTATGTTGAAGACGGCAGCATTACGCTCATCGGTGCCACGACGCACAACCCGCAGATGTTCGTGAATACGCCGCTGACCTCGCGTTCGCTTGTCTTTGAGCTGAAGCCCGTCTCAGAGGCGGAGATCACGACGCTCCTGCATCGCGCCCTCGGCGATGCCGAGTATGGCCTCGGCGACATGGGTGTGGAGGCTGTCGACGAGGCACTTGCGCACATCGCGATGATTTGCGAAGGCGACGCCCGCAAAGCGCTCAATGCGCTCGAGGTGGCGGCGCTGAGCACGCCTCCAAGCGAGGATGGCGTGCGACGCATTACAACGCAAGTCGCACAAGAATGTGTGCAGCGCAAGATGCTCAACTACGACAAAGACGAAGAAGGACACTACAACACCATCTCGGCTTTCATCAAATCGATACGCGGCTCAGATCCTCATGCGGCGATCTACTGGCTCGCCAAGATGCTCGTGGCGGGTGAAGATCCGCGCTTCATTGCGAGGCGGCTCGTGATCAGCGCGTCGGAAGATATCGGCAATGCCGATCCTCGGGGCATCTCCATCGCCGTTGCGGCCATGCAGGCCGTGGAGTTTATCGGCATGCCCGAGGCGCGCATCACGCTCGCCCAGGCCACGACCTACCTTGCCACAGCACCCAAGAGCAACGCCGCTTACCTCGCCATCGGCGAGGCAGAGGCGGACATCCATGCGGGCCGAGTGATGGAGGTGCCGGAACATCTGCACAATGTGCATGTGAAAGCCGTCGGCAAAGACATGGGTGACGGCTATCAATATCCGCACGACTTTAACAACAGCTATGTTGCGCAGGATTACATTCCCGTTTCAAAAGAATACTACAAGCCTGGAAACATGGGTTACGAAGAGACCATCGCCAAGCGTATGGCATGGTGGAAGGCGCAGCAGTAAAATCTGTTTTAGAACAACTGAATCTTTCGCTGACGTCCCATAATGGCAAACCCGCTGATCATCGACAGAAGCATCAGAATCGGAATCACGATCCACAAAATGCTGTGTGCAAGTGCGATCTGATAGTAGAGCGTGGCGACTGACCAGCCTAGAACCGTGAGGTAAACCATCATCACCACGCCATAGTACCGCCCGAGCTCTCGGAAAGCCGCACCCATCGCGGCGAGGCAAGGCACATAAAGTAGGATGAAGAGCAGGTAGGCGAAAGCCTGATGACGCCCCTTCGAAAACTTGATGCGCATGTTGGTGAAGACCGAGGTTTCGGTCTCAAAAGCTTCCGCTACAGCATCCTCGTCACCCGACACATCGCCAAAACCAAGCGGGTCGCCCAATGCGCTGAAAATCTTCCCAAACGCTGGCGGAATGGTGGCGAAAGCGTCACCAATGCCGCCCCAGAAGCTATAAGCTGGTGCTTCTGTTTCAAGATCTTCTCCCGAAGCTGCTAAAGTATTGTTCTGCCCATAGAGACTGGTCAACGTGCCAATGACCGCTTCTTTAGCAAACAGTCCAGTAAAAATGGCCACAGTGGCAGGCCAATTATCCTTCTCCACGCCCATCGGTTCGAAGATAGGTGTACAAGCGGTGGCCACGGCGGACAGCACCGATTTCTCGCTGTCCTTATTGCCGATCGAGCCATCTGTTCCAATCGTATTGAGCATGCCGAGGATGAGCACCATGGGTACGATTACCTTACCGGCACGGAAAATGAAGATGTGCAGTCGATCCCACGAATGCAGCAAAATGTGCTTCATGCGTGGCATGTGGTAGGGCGGCAATTCCATGATGAAATGCGAAGGTTCGCCGTAGAAAAGCGTCTTCTTAAGAATGACGCCCGTGAGGATGCCCATGAGCATGCCGGCGAGATAGATCATGAAGACCAGTCTTCCCGGGTTCTCTGAAAAGAACGCCGCGCCGAACACCACATAGACCGGCAACTTGGCACCGCACGACATGAAAGGCGTCATGAAAATGGTCAAGAATCGGTCGCGTTTGCTCTCGAGCGTGCGTGTTGCCATGATGGCGGGCACCGAGCACCCAAAGCCCACAAGCAGCGGCACAAAGGATTTGCCGGGAAGGCCGAGCCATCGCATAAATCGATCCATCACAAATGCAGCGCGCGCCATGTAGCCTGAGTCTTCTAGAATGGCGAGACAGAAGAACATGAAGAAGATCGGAGGAAGGAATGTCGCCATCGTCTGCAGGCCCGCACCTAAGCCGCTCGCGATCAGCGCAACGAGGAAGCCAGGCATTCCCATCTTTTCCATCAGCACCGTGGGACCTTCAACAAAGAGCGTCCCGCCCAGGACATCGAAAAAGTCAATGAATGCACCACCCACAACTTGGGTGATCCAAAATACGACGTACATGACCAAGAGAAAGAACGGGATGCCGAGCCATTTGTTAAGGATAACGGTGTCAGCCTTTTGGGTAAAGAACACTCTCGGGGCCGCATGGGTCACCACCTCGTGGCAGAGTCCCTGTATCACGCCATAGCGAGAGTTTGCAAACGACTCGTCGGGATATTCCTTGAGGACTTTAACGATTCTCGATCGCGCCGCTTCCAAAGCAGCCTGCGTCGTCACACCCATGGCCACCGCCTTGTCGCACACGGGCTGATCGCCTTCTAACAAGCGGATGGCAATCCAGCGATCATTGACGTGATAAGCTTGTGCAACGGGATTGCACGCTGGCAGCAAGGCCGCAATCTCTTCCTCAACCTCGTTGGTGTAACTGATCTTCACTATCGGCTGTGCAGGGTGATGCAAGGCCGATTCGATGGAGGCAATCAACGACTTGATACCTGCCGGCTTGCGTACATCGACCCCCACGACCGGGCATCCAAGGTGTTTCTCTAGGTGAGCGAGGTCGATCTTAATTCCCCGGCATTGAACCATGTCCATCATCGTCACAATGTGGATCATGGGAACTCGCAGCTCGGTGAGCAGCAACGTGAGGTAGAGATTCCGCTCCAGATTAGTCCCATCGATCACATTAACAAAAATATCCGCCTCGCCACCCAAGGTGTACTCGACGGCCACGCGCTCGTCTTCGCTACTTGCAGTCAGTGAATAAATTCCCGGCAGATCGACCACCTCAACATCCGTACCATCGGAGAGCTTGATGATCCCAGCCTTGCGCTCAACCGTCACGCCCGGCCAATTGCCGATATGCTGCCGTGAACCTGTCAACGCATTGAAGACGGTCGTCTTTCCGCAGTTCGGATTGCCGATAAGGCCAACTTTGTAGGTTTTCTTCACTAAAATTTCTCCGAAAATTTATAGGACGCAGACCTCAACCACGGCGGCCTCGGCCTTACGGAGCGAGAGATGGAAACCCCTCACTTCGATTTCGATTGGATCCCCCAAGGGAGCTTGGTTGACAAGCTGTACAATAGCACCGCGAGTCAGGCCAAGCGAAAGCAGCTTGGCTCGATAGGCAGGATTTCCTTCGGCATACCCCACCACCTTCGCCTTCACGCCTCTGACAAGATTACTGAGTGATTTTGGATTCATAAAATGCCTCGATTGTTATATGAGCCTAACATTTGAAAAGGAAAGAAAATATAGACCTATACCCTGCGGATGTCAACACTAAAAATTACGAACTAAAAATACGAACTAAAAATACGCCACGCGAACCAACAAGACGAGGAAGCGGTGATGGCCTGCGAGCAAGCCGCCCGTATTCAGGGATCGGAAGCAGCAACTCTGGTCAAACAGGCACAAATTGAAGTTTCCCGAAACCGCTACACAAAGGCGATTTCACTCCTCGAAACCGCGCAGGTCTTCAACGAACAGCCCCATATCGCACACGATCTGGCCCAACTGAAACGCCTTGCGGCGAACACCCGTCTCCCGAAATAAAACGAAAGAGATGCGAAGTCTAAACATCCAAACGCCAAACAATGGAAAATTGCCCAAAACCCCCTGATTAAATTCATGTTCGCGAGTGGGCCAGAGACGATCCATTTCCACGGATTCAGACGACTATAGTCTGCACTATTTCGCTTCGCATCGGCATCCCACACAATCGTCACTGAAAAACGCCGCCCCGCCTGAGAAGCATTTTTAGACGTCTGTCCCTTGTTTTCTC
>CAZUAY010000168.1:0-8862 GCA_964618405.1 uncultured Lentisphaerales bacterium | reverse complement strand
GTTGCAACTTTTATTAACAAAACCCATTACACCAATGCAAGCCTGCTTGGTGGGGGGGGGGGCAAGCGCCCCGAAAGGACGCAAGATGAATAAGATGGAAGCAAGACAGGTAACCCTGATGGTGTGGGCGACGATTATAAGCGTTTTCGTTCAGTCGGCCACGGCTGCTATTCACTACGTCGAGAAAGGCAACAACGGCGAAGAACCGTATGCGACTCGGGCCTCTGCGGCGGGCGATATTCAGACCGCGATTGACTACGCCTCGGCCGGGTCGACAGTGATGGTCTACGCAGCCACCTACGATGTGGGCGCGACACTCGTCGGCTCATGCAGCAATCGCGTCGTTATCAACAAAGCAATTTTGGTGCGCAGTGTGGATAACGATCCGGTAAACACGATCATTAAGGGTGCCTGGGATCCTGTCTCGACGAATGGGCCAGCAGCGGTTCGTTGTGTTTATATGTCGGATGCTGGTGCCTCACTGAGTGGCTTCACCCTCACCAACGGCGCAACAGCAACAACAGGTATTACTTCAGATCTGTGTGGCGGAGGTGTTTACGCCAGAAATCCACTTGCAACGATCTCCAACTGCATCATCACGGGAAACGCAGCTTACGGAGACAGCCCCAACGGTGCCGGTGGCGGCGGGGTCGCTTATGGGCGCTATTATGACTGTGATATTATTGGCAACCGGATTGGTCCCGGGCGCAGTATTGGAGGCGGCGCATTCGACGCTACGCTATATCGCTGCCTGTTGGCCGGGAACGTCGCAGGGCAGGGTGCAGGTGCCCTCCGCGGGACACTTTATGCTTGTATAATATCCAACAATACCGCAATTACCGCAATTGGTGAAACCTATTCTACCGGTGGTGGAATTCGGGGCTTCCCGCCGAGTCTTTATTGCCGGGCGTATGATTGCACGATCGTCGGCAACACGGCCGACCGGGGTGGCGGCGCGGGAGAAAACACCATCCTCTCCAACTGCACAGTAAAACTCAACAGCTGCCCTGTAACTCCCGGACAGTTCGGCTTTGGCGGTGGTGTGTATCATTCCAGCGCAACAGCGTCTACAATCATCAGCAACACAGCGCCCAATGGCAGTGGCGGGTTCCAAGGCCATTACACCAACTGCACCATTGCGTATGGCAAATGGGGGCTTGATCGCCCGCGGACAGTCTATAATTGCCTGATTTATGGGTGCGATGTGGGCGTACATATCCAAAAAGCGGACTGTATCATCGATAGTTGTACAATCGTCGGGAATACGCGTGGCGTGGATGTCGACTCTGGAGCACAAACCTACGTGATACGCAACAGTATTGTCTACGCCAATGAAACCGATTGGCTCGTGAGAGATGGGGGGACGTTTGCTTTCACCAATACCTGCACAACCGCCTATCAAGGCTGGGATGCAAGCAACATCGCAGACGATCCCCGTTTTGTTGAAAATGGTAGCGGGTTCGGTTTAAGCCACATTCCGGGCAACTACCGGCTGCGTGGAGGTTCACCCTGCCTCAATGCCGGCAACAATGAGGCTTGGATGATCGGGCATCTTGACTTGGACGGGAATCCACGGCTGGATACAATGACCGGAATCGTCGACATGGGCGCGTACGAGTTTGTCTATACGGGGACAATGATCATGATTCGGTAAGGAACGAACGTTTGGCGTATTCGATGCGGAACAAATTGTACACCGAGAAGGCTACGTCTCAAAAAATCATTCCCAAAGGATAAAGCATGAAGCTTATGTACATTTCGGTCATTGGCACGCTCGCTGCACTCGGCACTGTCTTAACTGCTGCCGCCGAGCCGTTAACGCTGGCTCGCGACGGGAAGACGGAATACGTCATCGTCACGGCCGATGATGCAACACCGGTGGACCGTTACGCGGCGAAGCAGCTGGCACTCTATCTACAGCCGATGACCGGCGCGGACTTCGCTGTCGTGCCCGCTGCTGAACTTGCATCAGACCAGCCTGCGTTGTTTGTCGGTTTGAGTGCGCCGGCTGTGACGCGATTGGACGAACCGGATCCGTTAAACGGTTGGGTCGACGACACGCATGTGTACCGCAGCCATGGCCAAGATGTTTTTCTCTACGGTCAGGGTGTGCACGGCAATCTGTACGCTGTAATGGGCTTTCTGGAGGACAAACTCGGCTGGCGTTGGTTTTCACGTTTCGAGTACCCGTTAGTGCCGGCGCATCCTGTGCTGACACTCAATCCCTTCGAATGTCAGCGCGGATTTTCCTTTTCCTTCCGTTCGGTGGATATCCAGCGCGGGTTTGATTTTCCTTATCAACAGGGTGCTAATCAGCGCTTCGAAGCCCGTCTCGGAGGCTTCGCCTTGCGCGCAGGCAAGCCGCTGCCGCCCCGAGCCAGCGGTCCGTACATATCGAGGCTGTACGACTTGGCCAAGCGGCCGCATTCGCTGTTTACCTTCGTTCCGCCCACTCCATCCACACGCGGAGCTGATCTCTGGCCCTGGTTGCCGAAAACCAACTACTTCGCTGCGCATCCGGAGTATTTCACACTGTGGGAAACCGGCAAGCGGGTGCCGGACAGACAACTCTGCTTTAGCAATCCGGAGATGCGGGCTGTTTTCACGCGTAACGTACTGGCAACCATCGAACAGATCGGCGAACCGTGCGTACTCACCATCGCAGCACAGGACAACCCCGGACGTTTCTGTTATTGTCCGGAGTGCCAAGCGTTGGAGGCGAAGTACAGCAGTGTCGGCGGTCCGCTCTATGACTATCTCTTCGAAATTTGCGCCCTGCTGGCTAAACAGCATCCGGAAGTGAGGATTCACACATTGGCCTACCGGCGTGCGCAGACACAGAAACCGCCTAGGATGCCGGAAGGCCAAACGCTGCCGTCTAATTTGATCGTCGAATTCGCCCCCATCGAGGACAATTATTTCGCCGACTGGTCCCATCCGGATTCCCGTATCCAGGAGACTCACGCCGACCTGCAAGCCTGGGGTCGAATTGTGCATCCCGGTAACTTGTGGGCTTGGTTATATCCCAACGGTTGGGGCACCGGTTTTCCAATGCCGGTCGGTAATGTGAAACGTACCGTCACCAACATGCGCATGATGCACGCCGCTGGCGTAAATGGCGTGCATCTAGACCATCTCATCCACCAGCGCGCACTGTTCAGCGAACTGCGAGAGTACCTGATTCTGAAGCTGATGCAAGACATTGAGGTCGATCCTGAGGCCCTCATCAAGGAATTCACCGCATACATGTACGGTCCAGCCGCGACACTATTCCGCCAGTTCCTGGATGAACTTGAGACCGCACGCCTGGCCATGATCGAACTTCCTCCGGGCGTGAGTTACCGGTCACCGGACTACGATGAGCGCACCTTTCCTTATCTGACACCGGAGAACATTCATCGCTGGCAAGGCCTTTTCGACGAGATGCTACGATTGACAGAAGACGGTGCGGAAGTCCGTTGGCGCACCAACGTCATGCTGGCGCGACGTGAACTGGACACGGCGACACTCTGGAAATGGTTCGCCCTGCGCGAGGCGCATCCCGACATCTATACAAATCATCAGAACGTAATGGATCGGATTGCGGCGGCCAACGCCACCGAACCCCCGCCACCGCCCGCTTGGGAAACACGCACGATGAATCGCCGCTGGAGCACACACCCGCATGGGGACGCCGCGCGCCATTTCGCAACGATCATCCGGGGCGGAGGAGTGGAAAAGCCGTTGCCGGAACGTTTCAAAGAGATTGCGCCGGAGCGTATCCGCACGCTCGTACCGACTCGTTATCGCGGATCGCCCGCAACTATTGAAGATCCGGATGCGGCCCGCGGCTACGCCGTCGTGGTCGACTCCCCCGGTCCCCCTGACGTGGCATACGTATCTTACGGCGTCCACCAAGCTGAACCCAAAGAACGCCTGGCTTCACATCGACTGGACCTAAAGGATATTCACCCCGGCGAATACCATCTTTTCGAACTAGGCGAATTTACTATGTCACCCTCAGTCAGCGTCTATGTCGGGCGCAGTTGGCAGACTCGCTTATATTTAGGAGAACTCTACGAACCCGGCGGTGAAAACCGCTGGCAAGGCTGGATTTCGATCAAATGCGACGGTCCGGGCGTTGGCGGAGAAGGCCCTGAAAATCTCGTCCTCGTCGACCGCGTGATTCTGATCAACCTCAGCCGTGCCCAATTCGAGTCCGACTGACCCGATTCCAGATACAACAGCCACACTTTCGCAGTCGAGCGCAAGACGCTTTGAAGACATTGTGGCTCTTCAAGCTCTTATAAAACTTGAACGACTCACTCTTCTCCCGCATCGTCTCAAGGTACCAGCCGCAACGTCAAGCAACCGTAGTCCCCTTCTACCGAGACGGTCAGCCCCTCCGGAGGGACGGTGTCTTCCGTATGGAGAGTCAGCGACGGGGTTTTCGAAACAATTTCGATGCGCCGTCCTGTGAAGGTGGCAGGCAGTACGAGGCGATCCTGTTCGACGGACTGGTGGTAGTCGGCGTACAACAG
Organism: uncultured Lentisphaerales bacterium; assembly: GCA_964618405.1. Taxonomy (GTDB): domain Bacteria; phylum Verrucomicrobiota; class Kiritimatiellia; order RFP12; family UBA3636; genus JBBQIY01. The sequence continues at coordinate 4,342 of CAZUAY010000168.1, read as the reverse complement.
CCAATCATTCTCTTCAGGGTGCCAGTAGACGGCGGTGGCCTTCGGGTAAGCTTGCGCATCGAAGTACTGGCGATACGCCGTACAGTCGAATTCCGTCCCAGCGGGAATGATCGCGCCCATTGCTGTGTCCACCGCGTGAGGATAAGACTTGTTGCTCTTGTAAAGCATGATCGCGGTGCTAGCATGCCGTTCGCGTTCGCCGATGCGAGTCAGGCCCCGCACCGGGGAATAGCCCAGCGCGTAGCCAATTTTCCGGACGTTCTGGCCGCCTGCTCGACTTCCCAAGAACTGCAGAAACCGAGAAGGCAGATCATGAGTTGCAACCACATTAGCGTAGGCTGCTCCAAACAACAGCGGAACCGGAAGCTTGGATGAATAGTCTTGAAAGGCTTGAAAATCGTAGACAACGCCTTCCTGCTCGAAAGGAAGGGTGCCGGGAATGTAGTATTCGTGTGTGTCAAACGTACCCTGCGTAAGGGGTGCCGATTGAATAAAGCCCATGTAGCCCATACGAAATTCCTGCAGAGCCCGGCTCTCATGCCGGATCACGACGGCGCCGTTAGGATAAAAACAATGCCTGATTCTGTTTGACACCACCGCATCCAGATGTGGCGCGACAGGATCGCGCAGCATGCCAGGATGGGCGCGGACATCAGCGAGCACCGCGGCGGGGCTCACAATCTCGTAATCGTCCAGGACCTCTAAGAAACCGCAGGTAACCCATTCTCCCTCTGGCAAGTCCTCACGACCATCAGCGCGAAAGCTTTGTTCTCGAATACGGCTGGCGGGCGTCAATTGGGCCATGTGGTATTCTTGGAAGGAGAGCGTCGTTGCGGGGTCAGTGCGGGTCAGCGTGTCGCCGACGATCTTCGTATTGAAACGCCAGATCGCACCTTCGCCGGTATTTTCGCTCAGAAACCAGAGTTTATCAGCAGTCACGACGCGTAAGAGGTAAAAAGGGGCACCAGCCGCATCACGCCATTCGCTTCCGAGGTCCGCCTCACTCAGACCATGTTCCGCGCAGACCACCTCGCGCAGATCCGAGCAGCCGTGGTTGCCCCCAATGTAGGTGCCGTTGAAATTCCATGGCGTACTGTCATCGCCACAGGAGTGAAACATCGTCCCATTTTGTGGGGCCGTCTTATCGGTCGGAAGGGCAGAATCGATCAGAGAGGCCACACCAAAGCCGATCTGGCGGTTAGAGCCGAGTCCGAGCGTGAGGACCAGATCCTGCGACGCAGAGAAGCGACTGCGCAAGACGACCGAATTTCCAGTACGTTTGACGAGTAAAAGAGATGTATCGTTCATAGGTGGACTCTCCTGCCCAGCGAGAATACTACCGGCGAGTGTAAGCATCCCAGCTACGGCATATATCCGTCGCAGGAGGCTTTTGCGTACCGCGAGCAGTCGTGGACGAATGGGTGGTGTAAAGTTCGAGGAATTGGTGGGTTGGTGTTGAGGGAGGTGAGTGGACATGCGTTGCTCTTGGGTTAGGGTTAGATACGAGGCTGACAGTTTTGGCGAGATGGTTGAGGTAGACACTGGCTTACCTGCATTCCACCTATTTATTCGCTACGGCTTAACCGGCTTCTTTACAAAAATAATCTGGTCACAGAAAACCTCATACGGCGCATTCGGGTCTAAGGTGTTGCGGTTGTTTTGCCGGATCTGATCCGGCGTAAGCTGCAGCAGCTCATCGAACTTGAGAGAAACGTAGGCATCGTAGCGGTTATCGTTTTCCGGTGTAGCCGGACGATACAAGCGCTCGCCGAGCTGAAGCGATGTGAGCCAGCTCCGAGCCGAGAACCAGACGATACTGTCAGGTGTTACCTCCACTTCGCCGAGCTTGTAAATACGGTAGACCCCAGGCAATATCTCGTCGGGCTGGACCGTACCCCGCACCCCATGTGTTTTCGTGTCACGCTGATAGAATCCGAATTGGAATGGCTTGTCCGGCAAGTTGACGACCGCTGCATACCCGAACGCGGCGTCCGGATCAGGAATCTGGGTTGGACATCCACGCTCTCGAACCGGCACGAAGCGGCTGACCAATGCAGGATCCATTGCATCGAACGGGGGCGGCAGGGGTTTCTGATTTCCCGCAGTCTGAATCCGCATTTCCCAGTCCTCTACCTGCGCCTTCAGAAACCACGGTGAAACGCCGAGCCGTTCTCTGACGATGAGATAATCACGGAAATACTCGGGATCCGCAGCCGTCAGTTCGTTCCATTCGGCCAGCGTCCGATAGTCCAACCCACGGCGCAGTCGCCGCACGTTGGATTGCAGGCGGGCATCATCGACGGTCACCGCTTCCATGCGGTTGAAGCGTTCCTGCCAGCGCCGGATCATCGCAGGCGTTATCCCAGTGAGCTGCCGACTCATCCCTCTGCCAGCACTGAGGGAGTTGTTCGCACTGGAAGTTCGCCAAGCGGCTTCCATCTCCTGCAGATAGGATCGGGCATCTTCGGCGGCGGCTCCGTAGTACCCGTCAGTGAACTCACGGATGAGCGTGGGAACGTCTTGATTCACATCTCGCAGTAGCTTGTTGTAAATGTAGATTTGCAACTCGGTAAAGTTGATCGCCGCATTGTAGTACCCACCGCTGAACTCCACGAACACGCCCTCCACATCGGCCTCCTTCATGAGGCGGATGTCCGTGACAAGCCGATCAAGCATGCCGCAGAAGGGATAATACCAAATCCACAGATGTGGCGTCAGCTTGCGCCAAGCCAGAAGATCTTCGTATGTAGCATGGTTCTTCGGATGATTCCAATCCACATCCCCAGCATCCTCGACCGCTGCGAATTGAACCGTGAGGTTCTGGGGAAAGGTCATGCCCTCGGGCATGACGGGTGGCTTTTGAGTCTGGCTTAGTCGATAGGCGAGGGTGTGAAGTATCGTATCGGGATGCTGTTCTTTGACAATCGCGCATATTTCGAAAAGGTAATCATACAAGGGGCCACCGGGCGACTGGTACTTTTGCTCCAGTGTCGCACATGCCGGACAATAACAAAATGGACCGGAATCATCGTGCGCACTCAAATCGAGCATCAGGCGCTCCCGACCCTCGGCCTTGAGCCGGCTGATATGTTCTAGGATGTTCTTCGTCAGCTCGTCTCGCAGACCGGGGTTGCTGTAGCAAAGCTGCTTATCGGGCGTCCGCTTGCCGTTGCTCCAGAGCGAGAAATACTCCGGGTTGGTTGCAAAGTAATCCTTGGACTTCAGCCAGCCGAAAATTTTGGGCCATCCCTGTCGGTCGGGTGATGGCGGAATATATCCGAAGCTCGCGTGACACACGAGCGGCAAAGTGAACGCTGAAAAATCTTGCGGGTCGACTCCCTGAAGGCCGTAGTCTCCGGTTGCGCTGAAGACGTTCATCCCACTCTGTAAATGAAAATCGAACATCCATTCATACGCAGGCAGACGATACGCGAATGAGAAGCCGCCCTTGCGCGAAAACGGCTCCACCGTCAGGTCAGGCTCCACAGTGAACGTCGGCTCCGCGCGCGCATTCTTCCAGACCGGTGTTTCTGTGATCAGACGTCCCGAATACCAACGGCGGCCTAACGTGTTCTCCATGAAGTCAACGACAGCGTACAGGTTTCCGTGCAGTCCCTTGCCGTACAGGTAGATGTTCTTATCAATGCTTCGCGCCACATATTCTTGGTCTTGAAGCTCAACCAGCGGATCCCCGCCGATGGCCTTCAGCACCGGGGCACTTAACCCGACAAAAATGTGACTTGCGGGTGTCGTAACCTTGTCGGGCGAGATGATAACAAAGGACGCTCCGGTTTTTTGAAACAGAAAGTTGGTGAGCGCATTGACCGCATACTCGTCCACCGACGTCGGCTGATCCGGCTTCACAATGCGGTAGGCGGTTGTGCCGTTTTGCGCCAACTGCAATGCGGCACTAGAGGCGAGAGCTGTCAGGCAGACAAGGCACGTTGTTATAATCGCAATTTTTGAATTTTTCATATTTATTTTATCGAATCATGATCATCGTATCCGCGGAGAAGTATCGTATGCACACATCAGTCGAGTTCTCTGTCTTTCCTAACGTTACGGCTGAGGCGGCGGTATTCCGTCGCTTCCATCCGGTGGTTGGCAATCCGTTTGTTCCATGTTGTTATCTCGAACCTCCTTAAGTGACCCTTCACGGCGCAGAGTGAACAGTTCAAAAACAATCGACTTTTCGTGAATTATTGAATAGGTTTAATGAACCCAATTCCAGCAAATAAATAGAGTAGCTTCTTCTCTTAAAAAATGCAAATACAAAACCTTTTCTCCTTGTAATCGGTCAGGCACAGGGGCTGTGCCTGACCGATTACAGTCGCTAGTTGCT
>CAZUAY010000167.1:0-8933 GCA_964618405.1 uncultured Lentisphaerales bacterium | reverse complement strand
AATCAGTGGGCGGGTGAATACACCGCCACATCAGCAGGGATGACCGCAGGCACACTCACACTCCTCATCTTGATCGCGCTTGTCCTCTGGAAGCACCGAATCTTTTGTACCGCCATTTGTCCCGTCGGCACCCTGCTGGGGCTCTTTGCAAAACACGGCGTTTTCAAGATGGCCATTTACGATTTCAACTGTATCCGTTGCGGAAAATGCGCAACCGTCTGCCCTGCAGGCTGCATCGACATCAAGGCCAAGACGCTCGACAATGAGCGTTGCTTACGCTGCATGAATTGCCTTTCTGCCTGCCCCAAACACGGCATCGTGTGGCAGCGTGGAGACTCTGCCCCGAAAAAAGAACAGGAAGCGACTACGAATCCGCATCGACGTGGTTTCCTTCTTGGCATGCTCGGCACCACCCTCGCCTCCTTTGGACTGAGCCGCGGGCTCAAGCCCGGCGCGACAAAAGGCATTACGCCTCAACCCGCTATTTATCCGCCTGGCGCTGGCAGTGCCGCACGCTTTACCTCGCTCTGCACGGCGTGCAATCTTTGCATAACGAACTGTCAAGGCAAGGTGCTTCAGCCGCCGAACCTCAAAAATCACTTCGTTCATCTCGACTACACAAAAGGAATGTGCGAGTTCAATTGTAACGCGTGTTCACAGATCTGCCCAACAGGTGCCATTCGTCCGCTCGTCCTTGAAAAGAAAAAACTCTGTCGAATCGGTATGGCGGTTTTCCATCCTACGCGTTGCATCGCCGTTGTCGACGGCACTGCATGCGGTGCTTGTGCAGAGCATTGCCCGACGGGCGCCCTGCGCATGGAGCTGAAGCCGAGTGCCCCCTGCTCAACGCCCATTCTAAACGAAGACCTCTGCATCGGCTGCGGAAACTGTTGTTACCCCTGCCCTGTTCGCCCAGTAACAGCGATGACCGTGTCCCCTATTCCCATTCAGGTCGAAGCCGATGATCCTCACACGTACTTTAAAAATACCGCCGAGCCGCCTCCGTCCACAACGGACGACTGGCTTATCTAAACCGCCCTCAAAAAAGGAGATGATACTATGTCGATTGGACTTCCAGAAATTCTACTGATTCTCTTAGTCGTGCTCCTCGTCTTCGGAGCCAAACGAATCCCTGAAATCGCAAAGGCGCTTGGAAAGGCTTCGTTTGAATTTAAGAAGGCAAAATCAGAAATCGAAAAAGAAACGGATTCGCTGATCAAAGAAAGCGAAACGCTCGCTGAAAAAGAAGCCAAGAAAAAAGATTCTGACGCTTATCTGAAAACGGAAACGAAAAAACCCGACGACCATGCCTGAGCTGGAAAAAGATTCCTTCCTGGCACACCTTGAAGCGCTACGCATGACCCTGCTGGCCTGCTTTGCGGCGTGGGCGGTTGCCCTTCCTTTTAGCTGGGCAGCAGCGCCGAAGGTCGTTGCCGCCCTCACGCAGTGGAGTTGTCCGGCGGCGCTCGCCCAGCTCCATTACTTTTCACCGCTTGAAGTCTTCATGGTGAATCTCAAGATGGGTTGTGTGTTGGCGGCAGCGCTCTGCTACCCCTACGCAACGTATCGCATCTGGAATTTTTTGCTCCCCGCACTCTACGACGCTGAGCGAAGGGCGTATCGTCGCTGGCTCGTTAGCTCCGCCCTTCTTTTCATCACGGGCGGAGCGTTCTGCGTTGCCGCAGTGCTTCCCCTCATCATGCAATTCGCGGCATCCTTCGCGACGGCAAGCATAACCCCGCTTATCGGAATCTCGCAATTCATTTCGCTCGCCGGCATGATGATCCTCGCCTTCGGCATCATGTTTCAGATGCCCATCGCCGTTTGCATCGTGGTCCGGTTCAGACTCGTCAAACTCGAAACGCTACGCCATTCGCGGCCTTATGTTGTCATCATTATTTTAATCGTGGCCGCTCTGCTAACGCCACCCGATGTTCTCAGCCAAGTCATGCTGGCGGCACCCACCTGGTTGCTCTTCGAACTCGGCATTTTGTTTGCCTCGAGGATCAAGCTAGAAGATCAACAAGACGACCCTCCCGCACCGCCTACCGCCGAACCACCCACTTCTACCCCTCCCCCACCCACTGATTCAACCAGCACGTTTTACGAATCCGAATACAAACGCTGAGGGGTGCCCACGTCCTTCCCCTAATTTTTCTTGCGATACGACGCATCTCGCCGGCCAACTAATAATCCGACGGGTGCGTGTCAGTTGATCCAGATAGTTTCGGACGGTCGGAGTTGATAAATTCCCTGAAGGGATCACGGCCTCTGTTGCTAGCTTCTCGAGAGAGGCTTCTGTAGCAATATTTCTAGACAGCGCTTTGAGTAGTGCAGACATTCTGATAGGGTCGGGACGTCCGTCAACTGTTCTAAGATCGACATCTACAATCGTGTCCACATAGTCTGTAAGCGCATCTATTGCGGCATTGGTAGAAAGTTTGTGTAACGCAGGCCAACCGCCTTTGGCAATGACAGTTTCTCATTTTGCAACGGAACGGTTTCTTGTTTTGCAACAAAACAGTTTCCTATTTTGAAACATCAACAAGGGAGGTGGTTTTTCATCAGGAACTCAGGAAAACCAGGAATCTATGCACGGTCTGACCGAAGTTCCCCACTTGGAAATTGGATTTGAGTGTTGGCTGTTGGAAATTGAGAGTGCAAAGAACTCAGAAACCTTTTCGGATAACGTCTAGCGACTGTAATCGGTCAACGCTTTTTTAATCTTGCATCACGATCGTAAGCAGGTTACGATAATACGCATGAAACACGAAGAAACAACAAGCATAAAAGCCTACCTCTCCGAAATTGGCCGGAAAGGTGGACTTAAAAGTCGTCGACACCTCTCGGACGAAGACGCTAGAAACATGGTTCGTGTTCGAGAAGCCAAACGCGCCTACCAAGCTTTCTACGGACAATGCTTTTGGCATCTACGACCTGATTTAAACATAACGCTCGACGACATTCCTGAAATCGTACGAGGATTACGCCAACATGGAGGACGAAGAGGTTTCCTCCTCGCAGCTAAACTATGCCGATAAGCGATCTCCAAGCTCACGCGCTTCGGTGTATTGCCGCCAACCGAAGCCCCCAAAGTTACCTTGCGGGAGCCACAGTACTGCATCGCTCCTCAGATTCTCCACGATATTCCCAAGATATCGACCTCTTCCACGATGTCGCAGAGAGCGTCGCGCTCTGCGCCGAGCAAGATGCAGCGACTCTGCTCAACGCAGGATTCTCATTGAAATGGCTTTTGCGAACACCCACATTCTATCGGGCGGTTCTGACCATGGACGACCAGCAAATGAAAGTCGAATGGGCGCACGACAGCGCATTCCGGTTCTTCCCCGTGCAGCGAGACGATTGGTGTGGGTTCCGTTTACACGATGCAGATGCGGCAACCAACAAACTCCTAGCCTTAGCAGGTCGGACCGAGATCCGCGATTTTGTCGATGTTATGCATCTTCTGAAAAATTATCTTTCACTTGGCGCTCTTACGTGGGCAGCTTGTGGCAAGGACGCTGGATTCACTCCTGAATTTCTGCTAGACCAAGCAGGCCGACATACTGCATGTAATCAGAATGATATCAACCGTCTCCAATTGCAAGGGCCACTTGATGCGGTAGCCCTGAAACACGAGTGGCTCCAAGCCGTCGAAGAAGCACGTGCACTGATGTCCGTGCTACCTCCCGACGAAATAGGATGCCTGTACCTAACGCCTCAACTCGAACCGGTCACACCAGACCCCGGTTCCGAGGGGTTCCGACAATTAATCCGCCATCATGGCTCAGTCAGCGGTGCATGGCCCACCGTAACGCCAGCGGAGTCGGATACGTGACTCGGAAAACCAATCCATGCTGTAGCCGTAACATCCCTGCCGCGACCGACAAAGGAATTCTAGTGCCATAATCTGGCGGACTTGCTCAAGATTAAGGGCGATTCTGGCAAACAATTTTTGGATGATTTTATGTAATCTTGAAGTTTTATTCAAGATTAAGGGCGATTCTGACAAATCGTTTTGTCGAAGGCAGGAGAAGTCGCACGCGAAGACGCCTGGCCTGTGCAGGAACGGCAGACAGGCAAAAGCGCGAAGAAATAAAGGAGTGGCTGAGGATTTGCTGGAGTGGGTTAAGGACGAGTCCGCGGAGGAGGACGAGCGAAGCAAACGGAGAACGGGTTTTCCAACCCGTTTTCGTACACGGGTTGAAAACCCGTGCTCCATTCGTTACGAGAACTTCCTTTACAAACGGCTCGCTGGGACAGCTTCGCCCCTCCCTGCTCCGCATGTAGGATAAGCGATTAGTCGAATCAAAAGCGAGACCATAAACCGTCTTCTTCACGACTACCTCAATCTCGTACTTGTACTCGTATTGAGGGAAACGGAACTCGTACTCGAAATCTCATTAGAGGAGGGAATTGAACTTGCGACAGAAAAGATGCTGATTATCGACTACCAACAGAAGCGGAGTGGGAAAAATCCATACGGGGCGGCCTTTCAAAAAAGCGCTTCCCATGGGGCAATCTCATAGACCATACATGCGCAAACTACTACGGAGATCCTTACTTCTGGGATTACAGGCAGTCGAGTGCGGGCATGAGCCACAATAGAAACCCTGTTCGCTGGGGGCGAAATGTCCGGCGATAATCATGAACTCCGCCAGACGGGCAAAGGAGACCAGTCGACGAAAGCGTCTTCACATAAGGAATTTGTGGACAACGCCTCCCCTTTACATCATACTGTTTTTGCTTTGCCCACCATGGAACCGATATGCCAAACAAAGCGCTGCGAAATATTGCCATTATTGCCCACGTAGATCACGGGAAAACCACCCTCGTGGATGCGATTCTTACTCAATCTAAGTTGTTCTCGAAAAAGGCTGTGTTCCAAGAATGCTTCCTGGACAGCAACGATCTCGAACGCGAACGTGGCATCACGATTCTCTCCAAGAACGTCAGCGTCGAGTATCAGGGCGTCAAGATTAACGTCATTGATACGCCGGGCCATAGCGATTTTTCCGGTCAGGTCGAGCGCGTCCTCAAACTCGCCGATGGAGCCTTGTTGCTCGTGGATGCCGCCGACGGCCCCATGCCACAGACTCGTTTTGTTCTGGCCAAGGCGCTGGAACTGGGACTCAAGGTCATGGTCATTTTGAACAAAATGGACCGACCCGATGCGCGGCCGGCTGTTGTGCACGACAAGACCTTCGATCTGTTTGCCGAGCTGAATGCCAGCGATGCTCAAATGGATTTCCCCATGCTCTACGTCAGCGCAAAAGAAGGCTGGGCTTCGACGACCGTGGAAGGCGAGCGCACCAACATGCTTCCGCTGATGGATGCGATTTTGGAGCATATCCCCGCACCTCGCGTACAGAAGGGGCCCGTGCAGATGCAGGTCGCCTCGATCGAGCATTCCGATTTCGTTGGTCGCACGGGCGTCGGTCGTGTCTATCGTGGCACCCTGGATTTGAAGACGCCGATTGTTCATATCACGCGTGATGGCTCGCGCGAGCTTGTACAAATAAAAGACTTGTTCGTTTTTGAAGGCCTGACTCGCCGCTCCGTAGAACGTGTGGAATGCGGGGACTTGTGTGCGGTCGTCGGCATGCCCGATATCGACATCGGCGACACCCTAGCGGCTGCGGAATGTCCCGAGGCATTGTCCGCCATTCACATGGATGAGGCGACACTCTCCATGATTTTTCGTATCAACGATTCGCCATTCTACGGACAAGATGGCACCTACGTAACCAGCCGGCACCTGCGACAGCGGCTGAAGTTAGAAATGCAGCGTGATGTGGCTTTGCGCGTTGAAGAACAGGGCGATGAGACGTTCAATGTTAGCGGTCGCGGCGTGTTGCACCTCTCCATCCTCATCGAAAATATGCGCCGAGAGGGCTTTGAGTTGAGCGTGGCCCAGCCGCGTGTCATTTACAAAGAAGTTGATGGGGTCCAATGCGAACCTTTCGAACGACTCACGGTGGACGTGCCAGACGGGTCCGCTGGCAGGGTGATCGAGTTGGTAGGCTCGCGGCGTGGCGAGATCGTTCACGTTGAGCAGATTGGCATCCGGAAACTACAGGAGTTCCACATTCCCACGCGAGGTACAATCGGATTGCGCAGCAAGCTACTCACGGTTACCGCTGGTGAGGCTATTATCCACCACTGCTTCAGCCATTACGCTCCCGTCGTGGGAGACCTTGGCGGTCGCAACAAAGGCGCTATGATCAGCGTGGGCAACGGAAAGGCCATTCCTTTTGCGCTGGATACCCTGCAGTTGCGCGGCCGCCTCTTTGTGGGTCCCAGTCAAGAGTGCTATGAAGGCATGATCGTTGGAGAGTGCAGTCTGGATTCGGATCTGATGGTGAACGTCCAGAAAGCCAAAGCGTTTACCAACGTCCGGTCTACGGGGAAAGATAAGAACGTAGAGCTTACTCCGCCGGTGGTGATGAGCCTGGAAGAGGCCATTGAGTACATTGCCGCTGACGAGCTCGTCGAGGTCACACCCAAGAACATCCGCTTGCGCAAACGCCTCCTCAAGGAATACGAGCGCAAACAAGTGCGCCGTCAGTCCAAGGACTAGACGCGCCCGGCACCTAAAAGGGCTTCGCTCTGAAGCTACTTGACGACGGGAGGTGGGTGCCAGAGCGAAAGCACAAGGCCATCTCTAGAATGACCAATCGGATGGGTTACGTGCTCTTGCTAACCGACACCTGAAAACTTTACATACCTCCATAACTTCATTGCGGTTTTTATTCAGCTCGAACGCCACCGCCAACTCGATAGCTGACATCAGATGTCTCTAAAGACAATGAAGGACAGGAACAGGTACGGCTGTAGTCTTTATACGGTTCTGTGCGTAAGCTCTAGATCGTCAATGGCGTCAGTCTCATACATTGCCGTGGCATCCAGCCTGAACTCATGCCGCAGTAGCAATCTGCTGCTAAGTCGCCAATTGGTTTTCATAAACCATGACCCAGTAAAAACGCTTCGCGCTGCGTGCGGTCAACGAGACGATACGTATAAGCGATGACTTCATCTTGAAGCACAAAACGTATATCACCATCATCCATGAAACGAGAACGGTTAGAAACATGACTAGGCTGCTCGTTGACTTGGAGTAGCGACACGGGGAGCACGGCACTTCAATGAACAGGCGAGGACGCCTATTCTCCCAGCGGAGCCGCTCACAGGGACCGACACCCGGGACCATCCAAAACACTTCGGCCGCCGGAATGAGGCAAAACGGCAATCTGTGTCCCGATCCGCTCTTTTAATGCAGAAACATGAGAAATTACACCGATTAATTTGCCGTCTTGTTGAAGCCCCGATAAGGTCTCGAGTGCTGTTTCTAATGACTCCTCATCGAGCGAACCAAACCCCTCATCAAGGAACAGGGAGTCAACACGGACATTCTCGCTCGCCATTTGAGATAAGCCTAGCGCTAACGAAAGACTGACGATGAAACTCTCGCCACCGGAGAGATTCTTCGTTGACCGAATTTCCCCAGCCTGATAATTATCGACAACGTTCAAATCAAGCGGTTGCGTGATATCACGGATTAACAAATACCGATCAGACATTTTTTGCAGTTGCTGGTTCGCATGCGCGACCATCATTTCAAATGTCAGCCCCTGAGCAAAATTCCGATATTTCTTACCGTCCGCTGAACCAATTAAGCCGTGCAAGGTGTTCCATCGATACCATTCACGTTCTTGCTTCTCAATCTCTTTTTGCTTATCTTTTATGCGTTCTTTTGCAATGTCGTTCGCATCGAGCTTGGCTTTTTTCTCTGCAATGAGCGTTCCCAATTCATCCCGCGTCGCCGTGATCGTCCCCGCTTTCTCCTGAAGCGCTTCAAACGATTCGTCGGTAACCGGACTTTCTCTCGCTTTGTCCAAGCGTATTTTCCGATCTTTTTCTCGAGCATCAAGATCTTTTCGCCGGTCATCCAATTCAGCCGCCCGCTGTTGCAACTTCTCACGCTGCTCAGGTAACAACCGATCAGCTAAAAACTGAGCTTCAGATGCAAAATACTGCGCTGCAATTTGCTGAGTAAAATCCGTTTCATACGCACTCAGTTTCGGCGCACGAGCCTCAAGACGCGTTTTCAACGTGTCACCCTGCTGCTTCGCTGCCTGCCATTCCTGCTGGCGTCGATGGAAATCTTCGTTCGCCTTTTTTTCTACTTTTTCGGCATCAACAACCATCTGATTCAAACGGCGTTCTTCAGCATCAGGACGTTTGTCCCCAAACAACTCATGACGCTTCTGAAGAGTAGCCACACGCTTTTCCGTTAGATCCTGAAGGCTTTTTTGTTTTTCAATCAGAGTAGACAGACCCCTCTCGATCAACGACTCTAACCGTCTGACTTCACTTTCGATCGCAACGATTTGCTTCTCCGCTGCGTCCTTTTCTTTCTCATTTTTCTGCCACGAGGCGAGTCGCGAACGCAGGGTTTTTAGTAAAGGCGCAAAATCATTTTCCGGAAGATCCGTGATACGGAGCTGTTGAAGCTTTTCGGACACACGACGACGGCCTTCAGCAAATTCAGACTGAAGCTTTTCTCCGCTAAAAACTTGATCCGCACACGTTTTTTCTGCAAGCTCATTCTTATGGGTGGCGATTATCGCTTGTTTTTCTGCCGTTGCAACCGCGGTACGAGCTGTAGCAATCGCGTCTTCAATTTTCTTAATCACAACTTCCTGATCCTCGATCTGCTCGATTCTTTTCGTCAAGACTTGAATCTTTTGTTCGACATCATTCGGCTTGGGGATATTCCCTGTCGCAAAAGGATGCTCGGTCGCTCCACAAAGCGGGCATGCCTTTCCGTCTTCCAATTGAGCCCGATGATCTTCGAGTTTTGCGATTCGCTCCAGCAGCGTTAATTCACGATGCAAACCTTCCACGTCTTTACGATATTCCCGCAAAAGACG
>CAZUAY010000166.1:0-8949 GCA_964618405.1 uncultured Lentisphaerales bacterium | reverse complement strand
TGTTTAATTTCCGTTAGCTATACACTGTGGAATTTACTTTGAAAATTTACGTTTTAAATTTCCGTTTAAATTTCCATGGAACATAAGAATTATATAAGAATTCTCTAATTTTGATGAAACCTACTTTTTGAAACTATTCCAATAACCAATGTCGAGTTGCATATATAACTAATTACCTGGCAATTTGCCAGACTTATCAGCTAGTTTTTTCTCTTCTGATTTAACACGGCGTTCAAGTTTCTTTATATCTTCAGAAGGTGGCAATTTCTCAGGTTTAATACCTCTTTGCCCCAACATATCACGAACACTGGAGTTATTCTGAACATGTTCTCTTGTAATACTATTTTCTCCTTGCAAATCTGCCTCATTTACATTATGATTTGTCATTTCAGTTGCAAGGTTTTTTGCTGCTATTGTTAACGTTGGTAAGAAGTCGGCTAATGGTCTATTATCTTTTACACCAAGGAGACTCTTCATTTCGCCAGTGTTTCTTCCACCAAATAAAGCTTGGTCACCTTTCGATCTAATTCGTCCAAAACCAGCGTCGTCGACTCCACGTTCGTAAATGTTTTGAGATAATTGTTTTTCTGATTCTTTTAGTCTTTCTCTTGCATCCATTCTAACAAGCAAATTCATTCTGTCTTCTATAAGTTCCTGTTTCCTTGTCTGCAGTGCAAAATAACTTTGTGCAAATGCGATTTCTTCTTTTTTTGGATCACCATTTTGGGCAATCAAATAACATGCATATCGCGTAAGCATATAGTCTGCAATTGCTCTTTTAGCTCCACTACCTACTTCAACCATTTTCGTGACCTCACGAAAATGGTCTGAAGGCTCAATTCCACTGCTTTTACAAGAATCTAATGCTCTGCCGATCGCTTCGCTAAAATTCTCCCATCTGGCATATCCCAAGTATTCTTGTAAATCTCTTGCATACCAAAACTCTATTCCATTCTCTGTATCAATATTAACTATTTCGTCAAATGTTTTATGCAGTCTTTCTAAATTTGCATTAAGCATTATTTTACCTCCTATACACAATAAGATATTTTGTTAGAGTCCTTGAACAACCTCTTTATCTAATTGCTTTTTACGTTCTTTCCAATCAGGCATTTGTATTGTTAAAAAGTTGTAAAAATCTTTATTATGATATGAATACATTAAATGTGTTAATTCATGTAAAATCACATATTGAATACATCGAATATCAGCTTTTAATAAATACTCATTAAGCGTTATTTTTCCTTTTTGTTTTGTACAGCTACCCCACAATGTTTTCATTTTTCTTATTGATATCACAGGTTTCTGTATCTCATATTTCCTAAAAATATTACTGTATATATTATCTAATTCAATTTGAAAAACACTCAAGGCTTTTTCTCTCCACCAATTTTCAAATAATTTGTTTGCCAAATATTCATCATTAATATCTTTAAGAAATACATTAATGTTCTTTTCATCAACCTCAATACTATTTGATAATGAAGCTTTTTTAAATATTCTCATGTCCTTACCAAGCAACCGGGTCGAAGAGCCATTTATAATATTTTCTAAATTATTATATCCACTTGATTCCTTGTATTTTGTAATTTGCTTATCTATCCATGATATTCGTTCATTTAAAAAATTAACAATCCAATCATCTGAAATTGACAATGGTACAGACAGACTAACTTTCATATCCCTAAATACCTTTAAATGTATGTTTTTTATGGGTTTTTTAGTAATACTTACACTTACTATTCCATTTTTCACTCCTAAATCAAGCTTGTAAACTTCCATTAGTATCTAGACACCGCCACTTTCATAATTTCATCAATAATCAAATCAATCATATCCACGTTACTATTATCGATAACCATTCCCATCCTTTCAAACATGTCAAATAAATAGTTATCCAGTTCACGGTGAATTGTCTTATGAACTATTTCATTATGTTTCCAATCTCTTTTTGTATTTTCTGCTATTGCCTCTTTAATCTTCATCCCATTTTCAGCAATCATTTCTTCTACGCCTTTATTAATCATTGCAGGATATTTTTGTTTTATAACTGTATATACGGATCCATAAAAAGCTTTTGCATCGCTATCATTTGCAATGTTGGCCGGATAATCATGTGATACACGACCATTTCTGAAATCATCAGCCATGGCTTCCATAGTAGCGTAATACTTATCCGCATCTCTATTTTCATTATATTCAGCAATTGTTTTCTTTATTTTGGTTGAAAATTCTTCAAAAATTAATGGATCATCATATCTTATTTGTTTAAGTTTTGATTCTATTTTTGTTTTTATTACATCTCCACGTGCTTCATAGGACTCAATTGTTTCGAGGAGCGTACTCATAGACTTTTCGTCACTTATTGAAACCGGATAAATAACAGTACTAATACCTGTTGCATTTACAAATGTATCGATTAGATTTTTAATGCCATCCTCATATTTTGAATAATCAATCGAATCATCATAACGTATAGTTACTGCATCCTTTAGCTTTTTATAGAAAAGATAATCCGTTCTGTACTTTTCTATTTGTTCATACCCAACCTCTATAAATATTTCCCTATTTGTAAGAGCCAAATTCAAAAGATTTGCATAACATTTTAATTTATCATAAAATTCTTTTCTTTTTTCCTCATTTGCTAATTGCTTCTGCCACTCATTTGATGTTGCATTTTTAGGAATACCTGTAAACATATCCAATAATACTTTATAGGCTTCAGCAAGTTTGTTTTTTTCATCGACTGGACCATATATAGCTTCCGCTATATCATCTTCATCAAACTGATTAAAGCCGGATTCAGCATCATTATACATATCAATTGCCTTATTTAGTTTTCCAAATACACCCCAGTAATCAACTATCAAACCAAAATCTTTACCTTTATACACCCTGTTAACGCGAGCGACAGCTTGAAGTAAGCCATGTTCCTGAATTGATTTATCGAGGTATAACACACCTGCAATAGGAGCATCAAATCCGGTTAATAACTTATCTTTAACTACGAGCATATTTATGTCGCCATCAGGATTTTTAAAATCATCACAGACGCCTTCATCATATTTTTCATCATTATCGCCGAATAAAGGTTTCACCATCTTTTCATGATACTCTTTAATTCTTTTAACAGCCGATGATGTATTGTCGTCATCATCACCTTCCTGCTTGTCTCCAAATGTAATAACCACTCTTGGATTAACACCTTGCATTGTTTTTAATACATTATACATTTCAACTGCAGCTCCGCGCGAGGAACATACGACCATGGCTTTCAATCCTTTAGGTACACAATAATTTATAAAATGATCGTATATATCGAAAGCGATTAAATTAATTCTGCTTCTTGCTTCTGCAATCTTTTTAAAGCGACTATACTTTACTTTCAGTTCCTTCTTCTGCTCTTCAGGCAAATTTTTAGTTAAGCTGTCAAAATACGAATCAATAGTATTAACAGGATCATTTTGAACAACTTTTCTGCCTTCATAAACAAGTGGAACCGTAATTTTATCTTCAATAGAACGTTTCATAGTATAGTTATGAATTGGTTCTCCAAACTTTTTATAGGTATTTTTTTTTGTTTTGGATATTAAAGGCGTACCTGTAAATGCTATTATCGTTGCATTAGGTAAAACTTCTCGCATATAGTTATACATCGCACTATATTGTGAGCGATGTGCTTCATCAATAAGCACATAAAATTTGTCGCTGTCCACCTCTAAGTAACGATTTTTACATACAGTTTCAAATTTGTTGATAAGCGTGGTAATTACAATATTACTTTTATCCTTTAACAAGGTTTTTAACCCTTTTCCTGTAGCAGCTCTAACAGGTGCCATTTGTGAATTAGCAAAATTATCTCTAATTTGTTTATCAAGGTTAATGCGGTCTGTTATAATGACAAACCTTGGATTTTCGATTGCTTTTTCAGTTTGAATTTTTTTTACTAACATAACCATCGTTAAGCTTTTACCGCTGCCTTGTGTATGCCAAATAACACCACCCTTAGAATCCTTTCCGTCCTTACCATTTATTCTATCCATAGCATTACATATTGCAAAAAATTGCTGATGTCTAGCAACTTTTTTTATATTACTGTCATATAACATAAAATATCTAATCAAATCCAAAAATCTTCTTCTATCAAGCAAGGAAACAGCCACTCTATCTTGCTCTAATATTTGTTTATCCGGTGAATATTTTTCACATAATTCTTTTTGCCAAGCTGTATCATCTTCACGCCACTCAACAAAATGGTCTGCTGTTGTTCCGGCTGTACCATAAAGCACCTTGTTCGGATTTACCGATAAAACAAGTTGACTGTACTTAAAAAGTTGTGGTATGTAATCCGGCATCATATTTCTAATATTTTGAGTGACACCTTCTTTTACATCAATACTTGATTTTTTGCACTCTATAACAACCAGTGGAATACCATTTACCATAAGAACTATATCCGGACGGGCATATTGTCCATTAGCCCGCTCCACGCTAAATTCTTCAGTAACCTGCCAAATGTTATTGGCGGGAAAGTCAAAATCAATGTAGTTTAAATCAAAGGATTGCCTTACAGGTATATTCTTATCAATTGTTATATCTTCTTCAAGACTTATGCCAAGCGTTAGAAGATTATATATTTCTTTACTTGCCATAGACAATCCTTGTAATAAAGAAGCATCTAATGCCATAACTGCCTTAGAAATTGATTGACCCGAAAAAAGCAATTCATGTCCTTTAAATTTATATGTTTGTTTATTCAAAAATCTAATAAGCTCATCTTCAAATATTACTTTTGATAAACTTTTACGTTTAAGCTCAGCTTCACTTCTTGAGACATATTCATATCCCATATTTTGAAGAAATTTTATTAGTCTGTCTTGACACTCAGGTCTTTCATTAAACATTTTATGATTTGGCATTTCAATGTCTCCTAACAATTAGTAGATTATTCTTTATTTACCCTTACAATTCCGGTTAACAACAATTGCATTATTGCTTTTTGCTGCTCTTTGATCTTTAAAAGCTTATGATTATACAATAATATTCTTTTATCAATTATATTAAATATTTCAATAATTCTTTTTTGTTCAGAATCGCGTGGAACTTTAATTTTTATTTCTGCTAAATCAGAAAAGTTAAGAGAATTTCTCACGCTTCCGGATAGAAATGATTCAATATCATACTTACCTCGACTTGTGCTTAAAATAAGCAACAGTAAGCACGGTGAAATTTTAGTACATCTAAATACAATATACATAGGACTAACAATACCTATTTCTTCGTGTTTATAAACGGCAATAGAACCAACGTTGATTCGCGAAGGATTATAAGCAATATCATCATTAGTCACAATCTTATAATTTCTTAAATCTTCACTTGCAACTCGCTTTGAAAAATGCTCTTCCTGCTTAATAAACCCATACTTATTTGATACACTCATAACATTCTTACAATTTATTTTGTTTTTTCTTGAGACTTCTTTCACTACAGAACCTATCTTAACCTCTTTCCATTCCTCTTTAGGGGACAAAAGTTTTTGCATTAAAGCATTTTTTTGGATTTCAAGGTTTTCAATTAACTTTTCTTGTAAAGAAATCGCCTCGTCCCATTTCATAAGTATTTCAGATATTTTCCCCTGCTCACTTTTAGAGGGTAGATTAATACTGACTTCACCCAGAAAATTTCCATTTGTTAACGCTCTTGTAGTATAAGAACTTTTTCTTCTTATCTCATTTCTCATATAAGTAGAAGAATAGCAATACTGATTATATTCAGTGTGTATTTTGTTATTAAATGGTCTAGCTCTTAAAACAAAACCACTAAAAACTGTATCAATCATTTCATCTAGTAAAACGGACGCAAGACCGATTTCATCTACTGTTTCAGATGTTCTGGTAAAAAATACATCCCCTTTTTGAACCCTATAATTATCAATTTCTTTTTTTGATAGTTCTACTCTTCCTTGTATTTGAGTTGCCTTTAAGCCACGATTTTTATAAACATCAACATAATTTATAATAGGAATTCCTTTTCCAAAGGCTTCCTTTTCCTTGTTTAGACCATTCTTAAAATGAAAAATTTCATGTAGAGTAGATTCCTCCCATTCATTTGGAACTATTCCAACAGATGTTTTTTTATAACCAAGTGGTACAAACCCACAATTTATCATGTAGATTTTCTTTTTTATTTCATCTTTCACTTTATCACCTTTTATCTTCAGTACTTTAAACATACAAATACATTTTTATTCAAGCCCAAGTTCTTTCAAATATACTTCTAATTCAGAATCTATTACTGAAATTTTAAGTTTTAACTCATCAATTTCTGAGTTAATTTTTTCAATATCAATAATTTCTTCTTCTTCAAATGTATCTACATAACGAGAAATGTTTAAGTTATAGTCATTTTCTTTAATTTCTTCAAGTGTTGCTATGTGACTATACTTTTTAATTTCTGTATTCTCGCCGTTAATAAAATCTTTATATGTCTGGACAATTTTTGAAACATCTTCATCACGCAGTTTATTTTTAGCCTTTTCCCTTGCATACCCTTTTGAAGCATCAATTATAAGAACATCGGTAGTCGTTCTACCTCTTTTAAAAGCAATTATACATGCAGGAATTGGCGTTCCGTAAAATAAATTTTCAGGCAAACCAATAACAGCATCTATCAGGTTTTTATCAATAACGGCTCGCCTGATCTTACCTTCGCTAGCTCCACGGAAAAGAATACCATGGGGTGCAACCGCAGCTACTCTACCATTACCGCTCATACTTGCAATCATATGAAGCAAAAATGCCCAATCACCTTTACTCGCCGGTGGAATTCCCATATCAAATCTATGCCATCTGTCAAGCCCTGCCTCCATTTTGAACTCAACTTTTTTACCTTTCTTTTTAACTTTTGAATCTTCTTCATCTTCGTCGCCTACTGAAACTTCTCCGCCGGGATTAAAACCTTGCGCCCATTTATCCTTACTAAAAGGCATATTTGCAACGATGCATTCAAATTTCATCAAATTTCCATCACCATCAAGATGTTGTGGATTTGCTATTGTATCTCCCCAAGCTATTCTTGCATCTTTAATATCATGAATAAACATATTCATTCTTGCCATTGATATGGCTGAACTGTTTACTTCTTGCCCATAAATCTGTACCTTATCAAATCCGCCTTTTCTTGCAGCACGAATAAGAAGTGAGCCTGAACCACATGTTGGGTCATATACCCTGTCTTTAGATTTTGGTGCAACAATTTGCGCCATAACTTCTGATACCTGCTGAGGTGTAAAGAAACTGCCTGCTTTTTTACCGGCCATTGTAGCAAACTCACCAATCATATATTCATAGGCATCTCCGACAACATCTGCAGGAACTTGCTCATTAGTTGTTTCAATCATACTTGGTCTTAAATCTAAATTCGCAAAATCTTCAAGTAAATTTCTTAGCAATGGGTTCTTTTGTTCCTTTTTTCCAAGATTTGCTTCACTATTAAAATCTATACCTCTGAAAATTCCGGCAAGAATAGGATTTGAACTTTCAATACCTGTAAGTGCCTCACTAATCTTTGTTCCTATATCTACAGCATATTTATTTTTGAGTAAATAGTTAAAAGTATATTCTTCTTTCAGAGAAAATGGCAAGTTTTTTATTTGTCGTTCAAGTCGTATTCCATCATATTCCTTTTTTAATTTTTCTACACTTTCATCATATGTGTCACTAAGATACTTTACAAAAAGCATTGACAAAACATAATCCTTATAGTTTGAAGCATCAATATTATCTCTAAAAGTATTCGCTCCTGCCCATAGTGCTTTTTTAATATCCTCAAATGTTGTCATTTCTCTTCCCTCCAATTTGATTATTAATATACTTATTTATTAGATGGTTTTCTTTAATATTTTCAAGTTCTGCCAAACGCATTACCATCTTTTTCTTCTCAATACTCTTATACCAAATTTCTCCGATACATTGCTGCTCCTTCGCAGATAACATCGGAATTTCAAAATTATCAAGTTCCTTTCTTCCTATAGATGCCATTACAGCTCCTATTGAGCTATTTAATGATATTTCTTTTATCTTATAATACAAAACTGCAGCTAAGTATTTTGAATTAATATTTGTTGTCCTAACTATAATTAAATTATTATAAGCATATGTATCTGATATATCTTTGTTTATATAGTTTACAAATGAAGGCTGTATTCTTTTGATAATAATATCTCCATTACATAAAAGCAAAGAATTATCTTTGAAGTATTTTTCACTAATGGTTACTTCATTAATAATATTGTCTGACAATAAATTAGATGCTGTTATCCATTTTATCCTTTCAGGATTTTGTCCTTCTTTATTACTATTAACTATACAGAACTTAATATCCGCTACCTCTTTGAGTGTCATAATTACATGTCTATTTCCCATATCATAACCCCTGTTTTAAAAGGGCAGTTAGGTTGCCCCTTTAAATTAATATCTTGGTAATGCTCCCAAGTTATCTTGTTTTACATTGTTTGTAAACTATAATTATCACATAATAGCATCGAAAGATGCGCTCTCTCCCACATGTGCCTAACTCACAAGTGGGAGTTTTTATTTATCTGCATTTAATATATACTAATCAATAACCATTGTCAACATATTTTTTTACTGTAATTCATTTACATATTAATTTAAATAATTTTTCCTCTAGCACATTATACTTATAGCCATGATACTTATAGCCATGATAATAGAACTCAAGAACAGATTATATATAAAAATTTAACTTTAGAATATACGCATATTTATCAGGAGTTATTCCAATTCCTTTATTCATGTATTATTTTATTTTCATGGAACTATATTGCCCTTATTTCGTCTATATAATAGTATGTACAATAGTACAATCCTGATTTTCTATAATTTACCGTTTCATTATTTTTTAAAATCTATAGAAATCAGGGCTGAA
>CAZUAY010000165.1:0-8961 GCA_964618405.1 uncultured Lentisphaerales bacterium | reverse complement strand
TAGTGGCTAGTCGCTAGCACCCCCCAGATGGGCATCGGGGATTTGCGTTTAGAATTAGAGAGATCTCCGCATAAGATAGGCTCGCGGCGACGAGAGAAACACGCCGAAAACCCAGACCATTCTTCCTGATAGGACTCGCAACTGTAATCGGTCAGGCACAGCCCCTGTGCCTGACCGATTACGATCGATTACATAAACGGTAATGAAGTGTATTAGCTTTTATGATATCGTTAGTCTCCATGTTAAGCACAAAGACCTTCAAAACTAAAAAAAGGACAGATAATATGAAACGTATCGTGAGATGTTGCGGTGTAATTTTGGCTGGGTTGCTAATCAGTTCTTGCTCGAGAACACAAAAGAGCAGCGAGCCTCTGATTTGCCATGTGGGGGGAACTATGCTCCCTGTCATGCAAAAGATAGCCGAGGTTTACACGGAGGAGACTGGGGTTAAGGTTGAAATGAACTCTGCCGGCTCAGGCGAGTTGCTGGCTCATATCCAAGGACAAAAAAAGGGTGATGTTTATGTGTCCCATGACCCCTTTATGGATATTCTGATGCAAAAGTGGAAGATGGGTGTCGATGGGTGGCAAATCGCTGAATTAACTCCCGTGATCGTGGTTGCAAAAGGGAATCCCAAAAACGTCACAGGAATTAAAGACTTTGCGCGCGAAGATTTGCGTATTATTCTGACCGATTATGAGCTGTCCAGCTTGGGGCACATGTTGCCGACGATCTTTGGCAAGGCGGGTATTGATTTTGCTCAGCTTAACAAAGAGAAAAAGATCATCACCAATAAAAGCGGTGGTTATGCGGCTAACTATGTCAAAATGAATAACGCTGATGCGAGTATCGTCTGGAACGCGGTTTGGAAATTGCGTGCTGACGCGCTTGATTGTATTCCGATTGATGAACAGTTGCCAACCCCCTACGTTGATGCTGTTACCTCTGCATCGAGTAAAAAATATTGGTTGTCACCGCTACGTGTCACCCTTGCCACGCTAGCCTGTTCAAAACAGCCCAAAGCGGCACGCAAGTTTGCTGAGTTTGTCGCTTCAAAACACTGCGCTAGTATTTTCGATGATTATGGTTACACGGTGTCTACCCCTCAGCAATTTTATGCCAACGGTGAAGCTCTGCCTGCTGCCACCGCGAAACTAGCGCTATCCGCTAACGATAAACCGGTGGTGATGTATGCCGGGGCCGGATTGCGCCGAGCGGTTGATAAACTAATCACCGCCTTTAAGGGAAAAACCGGTATTACCGTGGAAGTCGATTATGGAGGGAGTGGGATTATTCTCGCCCGAGCGGTAAATGCAAGCGATGTTGATCTTTTTCTGCCTGGTGATGTTTGGTATTTAGATCAGTTGCAGGAGAAGAGCGGCAAGGTGCTCTCGAGAGAAAAGGTCTCTTATTTTGTTCCGGCCCTGATGGTTCGAAAAGGCAATCCTAAGGATATTAAGGGAATCGAGGATCTCGTCCGCCCTGATTTGCGCGTTGGATTTGGAGAAGTAAACTCTTGCGAGATTGGGCGCATCACGCAGCAGATTCTGGATGAAAACAATATCGATCGGTCCTCTATCAGCGCAAAGGAATCAACTACGGTTAACGAACTTGGCGTGTGGGTCAAGATGAACAACATCGATGTCGCGATGACTTGGGATGCCATCGCCGCTAATATCAGTGATGACGTCGATATCATCCCGATTCCCAAAGAAAAGAATCGGATCTCAACTGTCGAAATTGGGCTATTGAAGAATAGCCCGCAAGAGGCGAACGCGAAGCTGTTCATTGAATTTATCATAGGTGCCGAAGGACGTGTTATTCTGAAGGACAACGGGTACACCCTTGACGTCGATTAGCCGTGACCTATTTATACAAAATCATCGTGCTCGCTGAACAATCTCTCTTGCCAACATCATGAAAAAACGCAAAACTCGAAGCGACCCCGTTAAAGTAATTTCTCTGGTCGCTCTTGTGTTCTTTGCAGGGCTGATTGTTCTACTGCTCGTATCGGATCTCGTGTATATGGCGCACTGGAAGGTCGGCCCTCGTAAGGTGTGGGAGATTTTGAGTTCGCCCGAGGTTATCAACTCGTTTTTTATGAGTCTGCTGACCTCTTTCATCACGCTTTTTTGGGTGCTGCTGACCGCGATCCCGATCGGTTACGCGCTCAGCCGCACCCGTTTCCCGGGGCATGCGGTGATTGATACCTTGGTGGACATCCCCATTGTTCTGCCGCCTGTCGTGCTGGGCCTTTCGTTGCTGGCGTTTTTCGGCACCGATTTCGGTGCATCTGCAAAAGAGGTTATAAATCTTGTGTGTGAACGCATCCACCTTGTTTGTGGTTTACCGCTAAAACTTTTTCGAAACACAGCCGTCGGCTCTCCTCTCTTTTCGTTCTGGAATAATACAGAGCCGGGGGTTGATGGACTATTCGGTATCGTCTTATGTCAGTATCTCATGGCGGTCTCTTACTGTATCCGAGCGGTGAAAACCGCTTTTGAAGAAGTGGATCGTAATCTGGAGGATGTGGCCTTGACGCTCGGGTGTTCCAGCATGATGGTTTTTCGAAGGGTCACGCTGCCGCTCGCTCGCAATGGCGTTGTCGCGGGAGGTATCATGGCCTGGGCCCGAGCAATGGGGGTCTTCGGTCCTCTGATGGTTTTTGTCGGAACCGGTCGGCGTGTTCAGGTGATGCCGACAACTATGTGGCTTCAATTGAATATCGGCAATGTGGAATCCGCCTTAGTTATTGCGCTCATTACGATGATAATCGCTTGCGGCGCGATTATGCTGGTGCATAAAATCGTTCCAGGAAGGCGGTGGGCATGATTGGGCTACGCATCGACACGCTCTGCCTGCGGGCTGGCACGTTTGCGCTCAAAGATTTTTCTCTTGACCTCAAGGGGCACAACTATTTTGTGATCATGGGACGCAACGGCACAGGGAAATCGTTACTGCTGAAAGCGATTTGCGGGTTGATTGATATTGACTCCGGCGTGATCACGCTCAATGGGCACGATATAACTTTTCTGGAGCCGCGTTTCAGAAACATCGGTTATGTGCCACAGAATACAGGACTTTTTCCGCATTTGAATGTGCGTGATAATATTCTGTTTGCTCTAAAAGTTGCAGGTGTTACGGGAGAAAAGGCCGCAGTCAAAACCGAGCCCGTTATAAAACGCCTGTCGTTAGAACCCTTGCTCGAGCGCAGCGTCATCAATCTCAGTGGTGGTGAACGTCAACGCGTGGCGCTTGCTCGCGCACTCGTTCGTGAACCCCAACTACTTGTGTTGGATGAACCGGTTAGTGCTTTGGATACGGAGTCGCGGCAGGAAATCTGTCAGATGCTCAAGCAGGTGCAGAGGGAGCTGGGCATCACCACCATTCACGTCTGTCATAGCAGGGGTGAAGCCGAGATGCTCGCCGATGAAATTCATCACATGCCGAAACCCAGTTAACCTCCGCCGCCATGTCCCTATTTGGCGGCGGTTAGGTCCATTTTCAAGATTTCTTTTAGCATTACTTTCGCGATCAGTTCGTACCCTTGAGCATTCGGGTGCATCCCGTCGGTGTAAAGATTGTCCATCGACTGTCCCTCGCAAGCGTCGTATTCCTCAAATGCCGTAAAGACGTCGGCAAGCGAAACCGAGCGTTCCTCAGCAAGCTTTCGCACGCAGTCAACGTAGGATCGTATCACCACGTTAAACCCGTCAGGATCGTTCGGATCGTAAGGCGGCTTCCCATAGAGCTTCTTCAGGTGGGGTGCCCAGCGTAGGGGCTGTGGGGTCATCAGCAGAACCTTGCATCCTCGCTTTTTGAGCGTCTCAATAAAGTATTCGAGATTCTCCCTGAAGTCTTCCAGCGAAACGCGGGGTTTGTCGACAGGGGGTGTTTTCCAGACATCCACGGCTGAATCGTTCGTGCCCAGTTGGATGATGACAAGATCCGGATGGTGATCTAGCACATCCTGGGGAAAGCGTTTTCTTGCGGCCGCTGAGGTGTTTCCTCCTATCCCCGAATTGATCGCGACAATCTCTATCCCGTGCTGAGGGAGGTCGCGCTCAAGACAGTCAAGATAGACTAGCATGTTGCTCTTCTTTGCTGTCGTCGAGGCGCCAAACGCCACAACCCTGATCGGGTTAGCGTTTTCTGCGTGTTTTACATTGTCCAGAGGCTCGGCTGCAAGAGAATTCATCACGGCCATACAAACCAATCCTGTTTTAATTTTTTGATAATCCATTTTGTGATTGTCTTTTTCATTTCACGATAATCGTCGTTCCAATCTCATAAACGTATTCGTAGCAACCCATGTCAACGATCCCATACAATCGGTCCAAACGCCGATTTCCGTCCTTGTCTTTCGCGCCCACCATCCAGGTTTGGTTGGTACCGGCGTTAAGGCAAGGCGAGTTCTTTGACAAGCGGAAATCGTCCGTACTGGGATCCACAAACTTTGGCTCGGTATCCAGATTACCCGCATTTTGATAATCCGTGATCGGAGACGTACAGGTATTCGTGAAAGCTGTCGGACCGCTCGCAACATAATTTGCAAGGGTTGCGTCGCGGTAGTTCCCATAAACAATTGAATTTTCCACGTGATTAGTGCCCCTGCCGCTGCCGTGCGCATAAAGTCCTGCCGAAGTCGTGATAGATCCTGCAGCGGTATTGCTGATGATCGTACAGTTCTGTATCGTCGCACGCGCGTAATTAACGCCTATCGCGGCACCGCCAAATCCGGAAGCACCGGAAACACCAGACTTTATATGGTTTCGGATAAACAAGCAATTTCGTATCGTCGGAGACCCATAACTCAGATCGAGTGCACCTCCAAAATTTCCTTCGATCTTTTTGTTTCCGTCGAACAGACAGCCTTCAATCAAGGTTGTTCCAGACATACGAGACATTCCGCTTGGGGAATTGTTGATGAATTTGCAGTTCAGAACTTGTACATCGCAGGTGTTCGCGCCGAAAATCCATAAACAGCATGATTCCTGATCGTGCAATTGGAGACGATCAGATTCTGACTGGTGGCCGACACATTATACACATAAACACCCGCGTCAGTCTCGTTGTGATCGCCTTCGATGATACAGTTCTCGACCATTCCGGTCCTGGCTGTCCAGTTCCCGGTGTCGAAAAATACGCCGCCACCTTTAGCATTTCCATTCGTCAACGTAAACCCACTGAGCCGAGCGGTTGAATCGGCTCCAGCATTGAGCTGCGTATAAATTCGCACGCAGCGGTTGCTGGGATCCCCGCCAGCGTCGATGATCGTATCGGCTGGATTATCGCTAACGCTACGCACCGTAATCCACTTCGCAATGGATACGATGTTGGTCACCTTATCCGTAACCACGGGCGTTGGTGGCATGCCATACGTGCCAGGTCCTACCCAGACCGTGTCCCCGTTTTGAGCGGCATCAATTGCTTCCTGAATGCTGCCAGCAGCGCAGTTCCAGTTTGTATATCCATTGCCAGGTGCCGGCGCATTTTGTACCACATGGCGGTCGACGGCCCGGCCTGGTATCGCACCAAGCATCATGACGCCGACGATAAGCGTGAAGTGTAACAATCGATTGATAGTAAGATTCATCATATTTTTCCTTTTGAAAGGCTGCTTATTTAAGCGATAGCCAGTGGCTGTAACATGAGTGTACATTATATCATTACCCTAATTCTGATGCAATAGCTCATTCACAACTCGCGTAATTTGCGTAATTTGTCAGGCACAGGGGCTGTGCCTGACAGATTACAGTCGTTAGTTGCTAGTGGCTAGTCGCTAGTCCTATGGAAAGAGCCGACAGGGTTCCACCCAGATAGGCATCGGGGATTTGCGTTTAGAATTAGGGAGATCACCGCATAAGATAAACTCACAACTCACAACTTCTTGGTTCGACAAAGTTAGCGACAAAGCTAACGACAAAGTTTTTCAGACGGGGTCTGGGGTGTCCCCAGCGGAAACTACGCCCTACGCACTTCTCCCTACGCCCTCTCTCTACGCGACTCGCAATTTTTTTCTACGTGCACAAGCTTCGATAGACAAACCTCAGCATGTCGGCTTCAAACAAGAGGTTAGGGGATGCAAGAGCATTACCGTCATAGCCAAATTCAACCTGCGTATGCCCGAGCCCGCGAGCTTCGAGGTAGACTGGATCATGTCCGGCTGCCTTCAGCGCCTGTACCATCTGCCGTGACTGTTCCACGGGAACGGTGCCGTCAGCCGTGCCATGCGCCATCCAAGCCGGAGGCATGTGGGCATGGACATGGCACAGCGGCGAGGCATCACGATACGCTGCCTCATCGGCCTCCGGCGGTCCTCCCAAAAAGTTCTCCGTCATGGTTGACTTGCGCGTTGCGTCAAAAGCGTGTTGAGCGCTAAGATCCATGATGCCACAGTAGCTGACCACGCCCCGGATGCAGGGCATGGGCCGGTTCTCCTTCGTTGCGCGCGCTGCCAATAGCATCACCAGATGTCCACCTGCTGAGCTGCCGTACAGGAGACACCGCGAGGCATCCAGCCCCTGTGAAGTTCCATGATCGCGTAGCCACGCCAAGAGATGTACGAGGTCGTCATAAGCGCAGGGAAAACGGAACTTCGGTGCCAGCCGATAACTGGGTTGGGCCCACGCCACGCCCAAAGCCTTGAATTTGGGGCCCAGCCGCGTATACGAAGTCTGATCCCCGGCATGCCAGCCGCCGCCATGAACCGCCAGAACAAACGGGCGAGGGGAGGCTGGATCAGCCCCGTAGATATGAAGGTTCCCGGGATCGCCGATGGCGGGATTGGTTTGTATGATGTGGGGTTCAGAGGTGCTGTCGTCGTGAGAGTTCAAGATTGCTCCATTTGGGTTTTTCTTCATTCGTTTAGGCGAGTATACGAGTCATGGCGCTGCGAAGGTCATCAGTTCTCATGAAGTTCTCTGGACACCCAAGCCGCCCATAAACTCGCGTGGGCCAGTTCCAATTGTTTTGTCCTGGCGTCACGAGCGCCACCTTGCGCGGTGCCATCAGCCCGACAGCCTGCGGCAGATCAAAGGCTCTTAAAACGCCTAAGATCGGGAAGCCTTCTAAATGGGTGCTGGGTATGTCTTCGGCGATGATGCCCGTGATCCGTTCATCCAGTATTCCACGATACAGCACGGCCACACCGGTTTCACCCCGACCATGCAGATAGATCTCGCAGTCCTTCACTTCTTCAAGACCCTTGATATAATCCAACGCCACGCCAATGTCGTGAAACGTCATCATCACGGGTGTCATGCCCACCAACGCCATACAACGGATAAGCGTTGTTCGGATCGGTGCCAGCCAAGAGCCGAGTGGCAAGGTATACGGATGCGACGCAGGTGCGTTAGCAGCTAATCGAGGCTCGAACCCTCCGTGTGCAACGGATGTGCTGTTTTCGAGTGCGCAGCAGGCACTGGCCATAGCATGCTGGGAAAAATTCCCTTCGCTTCCAATACCCAGAATGAGTTTTTTTCGTATGCCGGGATGACTCACAATCTGCATTGAGACAGAAACGCCGTCAATATGTCCGCCATGCATGCGATTCAATACCGGACCTGTTTGGCTCCACTGCCAGTCGCCCACAAGCTTGAGGGAAGCCTCACGGTATCCCTTGTCTGCGAAGCCTGGTACTTCGGCCTTTAGGGTCTCGAGTGCCTGACGTCGGACTTCTGGCCACTCAGCAGTCGTTTTGGGCAAGGGCAAGGTGCCTCGCGTCGAAATCAAGTGTGGCAAGAGGTCAAGCCGATTCGGTGAGGGTGGACATCCGTTGAAGATACTCGTCTCGACTTCTGGGAGTTCTACCTCTCCTCGTACGAGCAAGGGGTGTTCTTCACCCGCAACATACTGATCGAACCAACGCTGCGTGCCCTCGTCGAATTCGGGATGGTCACCATGCGGGCCGGGACACGCCAGCCAGGAACAACGTTCCTTTTCGCCGTATAAGGCAAACACCGGCTTCGCCCGTTCAACGAGTGCTCGGCTTTCGTCCGGATGGAAAAGGGGATCATGATCCGCGATGCAGAAGAGCGCAGCGCGCGGTGCAAGCAGTGCCGCATATTCGCTGATATCCTTCTTGTAAAGGTTGTGCGAATACATGCAGTCACAGTGTCCTGTGATGTGCCGGTTACGAACGGCATCCAGTGGCGAACTGACACCGCACAGTGTAGAAACGGCTTTCAGACGCTCATCCGCCACCGCTGTGTGAAAACTACAGGCACCGCCGCCGGAACATCCGGTCACACCCAAACGCTCAGGATCGACTTGCGGATCAGCGGCGAGAATATCGAGGGCACGCATGGAGTTCCAGACTTCCGCGCCTGCTGGTGTATACCCCAAGGCCATCCAAGCCTCATGCCGATTCAAATTTCCCCCGTGATGTTCGCCGGGGTTATCGTTCTGTTCAATGGTGTCAACAATCAAGCAGACGTAGCCCCGGCGAGCCCACAGGATCGGATGAAATTGGGCGCTGTGCGTTCCGATCGAATGGTGGCCACACACATACAGTACGCCAGGTGCTTTTCCTTTCGGCAGCGGATCGGGATAGTAGATGCAGGCCGAACTCCAGCAATCTGGCAAAATCTGGAAAGCAATTTTTCGAGCGCGAAAACCTTTCCCTTTCAATTCCCCGTACTCGGTGACCTTCAAGTCGCAGCGTTGCGGCAAAGGATCGAGCCCGAGTGAATGCATATATTCCCGATGGCGGATTGGACGAATGGTTTTCCACTCCTCCAGTGTCGTGACGTCTTTCAGTGCAATGCGTGCCATTTCCACCGTCTCGTTGGACAGGTTCTCCCATATCGTGATTCCCATCATTGCGTTTTCCTCTTGAATTGTAAAATTAAAAACAGCCTTAACCGGAAGGTGCTAGCGAACCAAAATCATCTTCTATTCGAAACCCTCGCCGTCGCCACCATTGTCAAGCCATCGCCCTCTCTTCAAATGGGGTCTGGG
>CAZUAY010000164.1:0-9061 GCA_964618405.1 uncultured Lentisphaerales bacterium | reverse complement strand
TTCGTAATTTTCTCCCACTTTGCGTTTAAGATTCTATCACCATAGCCAACAAGGAATGTCCAACGTCCAAATGAATGATCGCTCGCGAAATCTACGATAATAACGTAAGATCGTAGACGGTCTGACCGAAGTTCCCCACTTGGAAGTTGGATTTGAGTGTTGGCTGTTGGAAATTGAGGCTAGCGACTAGCGACTAGCGACTAGCGACTGTAATCGGTCAGGCACAGCCCCTGTGCCTGACCGATTACTCAACGGTGCGCGTCAACGACGATTGATATCGAAATTGAATATTTGTATCAATTTTGTTATACTGAAGGGCAGATGAATAAAATCGAACTTCTTGCCTATCTTGAAAAAATTGATGAAGCGTTAACACGACCAGCGATGCTTTATATTTATGGCAGTGCTGTTTGTATTCTCCTCGATCAACCAGATCGTACCAGTCTTGATGTTGACGTTGCTGCACCTTATTCTGATGTTGCCTACGGTGATTTAGTTCAGGCCGCAGAGCAGGCGGGAATTCCAGTTAATCCTCCTGAAGAAACATCCGCGAATCACATAACCTCGACAATCTGGCTAACCTAGAAACTGATTTAAAACTATGGACGAGAAAAAATCCATGACAGCACGTGAAGAACTTCAATATTGTTACGAACTAGCTTTTTATCCCCCTCGCTTGAATCAATTGTGGGGGCAAATAAAAAGAGGAGAGTACAACACTGACGAGCTTATCCCTTTGCTAAACAAAGCACTCATGTTGCATCAAGCTTTGCCTGAATATGGATATGCTTCGCAGCGTGCTCTACAGCGCCTTGCTGTTTACCAGGCAAAATCAAGAGCATTTGGCATGGTTACATTTATTAAAAACATTCGAAAATATCTAGGTTGCGAAGATTTGAACGTTTACGAGGTACCTGCTAGTTTTGTGCGTGATATCGGATTACCAGCATTTTCTCGCATAAAATCATAATCGGGCAGTCAACGGGGGGCACCCCCGTCACTGACCGATTACCATAAAATCATCTTAGTCAATTAGCATGCCTGTAGCATGCGCCAGAGCCGACTGCGCCATCCGGCAACGCCAACGCGCCTGGACATTCCGCACCTCCGCGCCAGTCTGCGCCGTCTGCGCATCGAGGAGATCGGTCACCGAGACGGCTCCGACTTTATAACGAGCGGACATCAGGCGCACACTCTCCGCAGCATGCTGAGCTTGCGTGGCGGTGGCGTCAACCAAAGCGGCCGCTTCACGAACCTGCGCACGGGCCGCCCACACCTCCTGCCGTACATCCAGCATCACGCGTTCGAGCATGGCTTCCGCTTTCGCGGCCTCCGCCTGCGCACGAGCGACTTTACGTCGCCTCGAAAATCCATCAAAGGCAGTCAGCTCTACCGCAACGCCCACCGACCACGCTTCATCGTTAAGCGAGGCGGAGTCGTCGCGCCAGCCATAATTCCCTTCGGCATATACCTTGGGCCGATAAGCAGACTGTGCACCGCGTACCTGATGCTGCGCGCTTTCAATCATCCGTTCCATCGCCTTGATCTCCGGGCGAGTTGCCAAAGCAAGTGTCACGAGTTTTGTAATCTCGAGATCGCTCGAACACGGGGTGGCGGCATCCTTTTCAACAACAATATCGATCGGTTGCTCTGCAGGCAAGCCGAGGGCCACGTTAAGGTTTCCACGCGCTGTATCGATTTGCGCTGTGGCTTGGATCAACTCCGAGTTCGCCTTGTCGACTTCTACGCGAGCACGCAACACCTCCGCTTCCGTCGTATCGCCAGCGGCTTGACGGCTCTTGGTGTCCGAGAAGTGCGATTCCGCGTTCGCCAGACTCTTACGCGCCACGACTTCTAATTCGAGCGTAGCCGCAAGATTATAGAATGCCTGATGAACAGTGAAGAGTACGGTGTCACGAGTGGCCCTACTATCGGCTTCGGTCGCCGCTTCTTGGGCTTGCGCCGTATCAAGCGCTGCACGACGACTTCCTCCATCGTAAAGCGTGTAGCGTGCAAAACCGCCTGCGCTCCAATCGTTGCCCGGCCCGACAATCGACGAAACGTTTGGTGCAGAGAAACCACTCGGCAGAAAAGCATGACTCTGCCAACGGCTGACGCCGCCACGAACACCCAGCGTTGGATAGAATGAAGCCCGCGCTTCGCCCACCGCCTCGCGCGAAGCAACCTGCTCCCAGCCCGATGCCTTGAGCAACGGACTTTGCGAGAGCGCAAGACGACTGCATTCGCTCAGCGTAAGGCGGTTGGTGACGAAGACGTTTGTCGCCTCAGATGCGATAGTCGCCGGCTCAGCACTGCTTACGCCAGCGAACAGAAACGCCACTAAGGCTATACTCGCGATGCTCTTAAAACTCTCTTTTAGTTTTTTGTGTGTTTTCATTTTTTCTCCTCCAATACTGACCTCATTGACATCATTGACTTTGTTGACTTGATTCAGGACTATGGACCATTGACTATGGACTATCAGGATCCTGAACTTCATAATTCGTAATTCATAATTCGTAATTTGGTTGCTAGCGCCTTCTCCCTACTCCCTACTCCCTCTTGCTAGCGACTAGCGACTTCTCTTATCAAACCGCCGCGAAGCGGCCCACAGCATCAGAACACCCATGACCGCCAGCACAGCCATCTGCGGCCACAACACCGAGAGCCCCACGCCTTTCAGAAAGAGACCTCGGATAATAATCAGAAAATAACGGAGCGGATTCGCAAGCGTCAGCCACTGAATCACAGACGGCATATTGGCAATCGGAAACATAAAGCCGGAGAGCAGCACAGCAGGAAAATAAAAGAAAAACGTACTCATCATCGCCTGCTGCTGCGTCTGACTAATTGTCGATATCAGAAGCCCAACGCCAAGGGTCGTCATCAAGTAAAGCGCCGTGCCAAGAAACAACAATCCGATGTTACCTCGAATAGGAACGCCAAACCAGAAAACGCCAATGAGCGTAATCACGATCACATCGGCGAAACCGATCAACGCAAACGGGAGGCTCTTGCCGAGAATAAATTCGCCAGGCGTAATAGGCGTGACCATGATCTGCTCCATGGTTCCCACCTCTTTCTCGCGCACGACCGCCATACTGGTCAACATCAGGGTAATGAGCATAACCAGAATGGCAATCACGCCAGGAACATAAAAATTTCGGCTTTCTAAGTTTTCATTAAACCAAGCCCGCGTCTGAATGTCGACACCGGATGGGGGCGAGAACTGTCCTTTGAGACGAGACATTCGCGTGACCAAAATAGCTTGAGAATACTCACCCGCGATGCGGGCACTGTAATCGAGAACAATGCCGGCGGTATTGGAATCGGTACCGTCGAGCAAGACCTGAAGTTGCGAGGTGCGCCCTGCCAACAATGCTTCTTCGAAACCTTTGTTGAAGCGTAGCACGGTCCTCACCGTGCCACGGTCAAGCACATCGCGTACCTGATCTTCGCGGTCGAGCCGCGCAACGATAGTGAAATAACCGGAGTTCTCGAAACGCGCCACCAGCTCGCGACTAGCGGTGCTGTTGTCGAGATCGAACACCGCCGTCGCGACATTCTTCACATCAGTCGTGACCGCATACCCAAAGACAAGCACTTGGATAATGGGCATCAAAAAAATCACGCCCTTCATCTTCGGGTCGCGAAAGATATGGATAAACTCTTTCACCAACATGCGTTTGATACGTTCGAAGTTCATAAGGCCACCTTCTTTTTAAATTTAACAATCGCTACAAACATCACGAAAGCGCCGAAAACTGAGAGTAGTACTGCTTGCATCCACAGGATTTCGAGCCCTACCCCCTTGAGGTAAATGCCTTTCAGTAGCGCCACAAAGTAGCGAGCCGGAATCACGTGGGTGAGGATTTGGAGCGGACGAGGCATGTTGCTAATAGCGTACATAAAACCAGAGAGAAGAAACGAGGGCAGGAACGTGAGCACCATGGCTAATTGACTGGCCAGAAGCTGACTCTTCGTCACGATGCTAATGAGTAATCCTAACGACAGCGCGCCAACCAAGAAAATCGCCGCCATGCCAAACAGCAACGCAACATTCCCACGGAGCGGAACGTTGAAAACAAATTCTCCCATCACCACGGCGAGGAACACATCGAGCATACCAATAGCAAAATAGGGAAGCAATTTTCCAAGCACAAGTTCAGGGCCGAGCACGGGCGTGGAGATGAGCTGCTCCATGGTGCCGCTCTCCCATTCTTTCGCCACGGTCAGTGAGGTCAACAAAGCGGCAATGACCATCATGATCACAGCGATCAGCCCGGGGATGATGTAATTGCGCGATTCCATGTCGGCGTTGTACCAAACACGCGGGCGCACCTCAATCGGCGCGCTGAGCGTCTGACCGCCCATCCGTTGCGCGTCGTGCACCGCAATGTGCTGCGAATAGGTGAGTGCCACGACGCGCGCATAACCCATGGCGATGGTGGCGGTGTTGGCGTCGCTGCCGTCAACAATCATTTGTACGGGAACATTCCGTCGCGCCGTAATCTCGTCTGCAAAGTCCGCAGGAATCACCAGCGCTGCCAGTGCCTGCCCGGTGTCGATTGCGTATTCAACCTCGTGATAATTACGAACGGCAGACACAATCTTGAAGTATGCCGAGCCGTCGAAGTGACTGAGGAATTCCCGACTCTCAACCGTGCCGCTCTGATCCCACACCACGGTTGGCACGTTGTCGACATCCAAGGTTAAGGCATAGCCAAAGAGTACCAGCAACAACATCGGGATAGCAATCGCCATACCGAGACTACGCGGATCGCGCACGATGTGTACGAACTCCTTGCGGGCAATCGCCCATATGCGGTAAAACTTCATCGATGCACCTCCTTCTGTGGGCTTTCAAGTCGGTCACGAGCTTCGATCAGCGAAACAAACACATCCTCCATCGAAGGAACAATCTGCTCGATGCGTTCAACTGGACACTTGTTTTTTTGCAAGGCGGTTTCAATGGCTTTTGTTGCTCGATCAACGTTCTCGGCCACAACATGCAAGCCGCGACCAAAAAGCGCGGTTTCCTTAATCTCCGGCAGATGCTCAATAAAGCCCATGGCATCCTGCGGTCGATCACACACCACCTCAATCACCTCTTCTTTCATCGTCTCCGTTTTCAACGTTGCTGGCGTACCGAGCGCTATCAACTCACCGCGGTAGATCAGCCCAATGCGATCGCAGTATTCGGCCTCATCCATGTAGTGCGTGGTCACGAAAACGGTCACACCTTTCGAAGCGAGATCGTAGATCAAATCCCAGAACTGGCGACGACTAATCGGGTCAACACCGGAGGTCGGTTCGTCGAGAAAGATAACGGGCGGTTCGTGCAAGATGGCACAACCGAGGGAGAGTCGTTGCTTCCAGCCGCCAGAGAGCGTTTTGGTTCGTGCGTGACGATGCTCTTGTAACCCCGACATTTCAATGACCCAATCCTTGCGCGCTTGTTTTTTTTCCTTCGGGATTAAGTAGATACCACTGTAGAAATCGATATTTTCTTCAACGGTCAAATCTTCATAAAGCGAGAACTTCTGACTCATGTAGCCGATGTTCGATTTAATTTGTTCTTGCTGCGTGCGGATGTCGAGACCCGCCACCGTGCCACTGCCACCCGAAGGCGCAAGGATGCCACACAGCATGCGAATGGTCGTCGATTTTCCCGCGCCGTTGGGTCCTAAGAAACCAAAAATTTCACCACGCTTCACATCAAACGAAACGCGATTCACGGCGACAAACGCGCCAAACTTTTTTTCGAGCTCTCTAACGGTAACCGTATTTTCTGAATTATTCATGACGCGCACCTCCTGTCTCATGCGCGAGCACAGACACAAACACATCCTCGAGTGTCGGTGTCACAGTACGCACCCCATCCATGCCAATTCCAACACCGCGCAGGATCGTTTCGGCTTTAATTTTTGTCGCTTCCACATCGCGTGTTGCGACATGCACACGGTCGCCAAAGAGCCCAACCGAGCAATCAGGCAATTCGCCACGCAAGACCGCTGCCGCCCGACGCGGGTCAGCCGTTCGGAGTTCCAGAATGGTATCTTGCATCAACCGCTTCACCTCGTCCGGCGTTCCCACGGCCAGCAACTTGCCACGATGGATCAGCGCCAGCCGTGTGCAACGCTCCGCTTCGTCGAGGTAAGCGGTGGAGACGAAAATGGTTACCCCGTCGCGGATCAACTGGTAGAGGATTCGCCAAAAATCGCGACGCGAAACAGGATCAACGCCATTCGTCGGTTCATCGAGGAAAAGCACTTTCGGCGTGTGAATTAAGGCACAGGCTAAGCCCAGCTTTTGCTTCATGCCGCCTGAAAGCTTCCCAGCCAGCCGCTGCTTGAACGGCGTCAGGTTACTGAATGACAGCAGACGCTCGATCTGCTCGCTACGCCCCTTCCGCGGCACGCCATAGATGTCGGCATAAAAGTTGATGTTCTGCATCACCGTGAGATCGGGATAGAGACCGAAACGCTGGCTCATATAGCCAATGGCGTTTTTAATCGCTGGCGCTTCGCGCACGGAATGATGACCTGCAACCCAGGCATCACCCGACGTCGGATCGAGAATGGCGGTGAGCAAGCGCATGGTCGTTGTTTTACCCGCACCATCCGGCCCCACGAGACCGAACAATTCACCCTCGCCAACCGAGAGCGACAGCCCATCAACGGCCACCACATCTCCAAAGCTCCTTGTTAAATTTTCGGTTTTTATTGCATTCATTGAACATTCCTTTTCGAGCGCGTGAGGGTACGCCATTTTAAACTTTGTCGCTCGCTTTGTCGCAAACTTTGTCGCCTCTCCCTCTTAGAAGCCTTAGCTTGTTCTTTGTTCTTGACCTTCGTGACCTTATTGACTTCACTGATTCGTCCTCCTCCTCGTCCTCGACCCTAAAACTCGTTTCAACCTTCTCCCGCTCCTTCGCCCTCGGTCTGGTATTGTGTTTCTTCCTCTCCAACCTGCGCCGATGATGAAAAACGTTCCGCTAATTTCGACAGGATCGAGTTGACGTTGCATTACGATTCCTTTTTTTCGAGGACGAGGAGAATACCCGCTACCGAGCAGGTATCTCCGCATCAGCAGGCATACCGGGCTTCAATTCCTGATCAGGATTTGCGATATCCACTTTAATGCGATACAACAATTTCACGCGCTCCTGAGTCGTCTGCACATTCTTTGGCGTGAACTCAGCTTGAGAAGCGATAAACGACAGTTGCCCCACGTAGACTTTATCGGGATACGTATCGGTAACGATGTTGACCGACTGTTCGATCTTCACGCGACCCAGATCGGTTTCGTTGATATAGCCGCGCAGCCAGACATTCATGAGATTGCCCACGGTCACCACCGGCGTTCCCGGAACCACGTATTCGCCAGGCTCAACACCCTCCGTCAACACGATGCCCGCAAGCGGTGTACGTAGTGTGCCATAGCCGAGACGCGTCTGCGTCAGCGCCACCGCCTGCTGAGCTTGTTCCAAGCGAGAGCGAGCGGCGCGGATGGTCTCCTCACGCGGGCCTTTTTCAAGCAGCGCGAGTCGCGCTTCGGCTTCTTGCACTCTCGCAACGGCCGTACTGGAAGCGGCTTGTGCCGTCTCAAACTCGCGAGACGAGGTAACCTTTTCTGCGAACAACCCTTGTTGGCGCTCAAACTCGCTCGCCATACGCTGAGCCTCGGCCTTCACGACTTCTAACGCAGCAGCAGCTTGCGCGATTTCTTCCGGACGCGTACCCGCCTCTAACTCATCGAGCACGGCTTGTGCTGTCCGCACCTCCGCTTGTCGCATCGCCACCTCTTGTTCCAGTTCAGCGACGTCAAGGTAGGCCACGATTTGACCATTTGTTACACTTTCGCCTTCGGATACGAGACGCTGAACGACACGGCCCGGAAGTTTGAAGCTGACCTGAGCAGACGTCACCTCTATATTACCCGACACACGAATAGTATCGGAAGCCGGGGCATTGGCTTCCCGAAACTTCCAGATACCAAACGCTGCTGCTGCCAATACGATGGGAATTA
Organism: uncultured Lentisphaerales bacterium; assembly: GCA_964618405.1. Lineage (GTDB taxonomy): Bacteria > Verrucomicrobiota > Kiritimatiellia > RFP12 > UBA3636 > JBBQIY01. The sequence continues at coordinate 1,030 of CAZUAY010000164.1, read as the reverse complement.
TAATTAGTTTTCTTTTTTTCATTTGTGTTTCTCCTCTATTGCTTGTGAACACTTGTTCACATTACTTACAAAAAATGTCTTTTGGTTCACGGTCGGTTTCCTAACGCATAGGGCGATATTACTGTTGAGTGTTTTCATATCGTTTACTAATTTTCGGTGATTTCTCCTGCTACTATCAAGCGACCAACTGCTCTACAAAAAATGGGCCACGCCGCTTCGGCTTGTTTCGTCACATCATAGGTCCCAGCGCTCAGGTGCCAGAGAATCGTGGGCGGCTGGATGAGTCCAATAAACATCACGGCCACGGTTCCCCCCTCCACATCATCACGAATTGTCCCCTCTCGCTTCCCTTGTTCTACCAGAGCCGCAATTTCTGCAAGATAAGCCTCCATAATGCCCAGCAATTTAAGACGACGACGTGAACTTGCCGTCGAGACGTCTGCGGAAAATATGACCGTCGGAATCGAAGCGTTCTCTTGGATAAGGCTGACATGTTTCATCAGCAAGGCATGCAAGCGCGTAAGCGTATCGCCTTCCATCTGCGCTACCGCGCGCACATTGGCGCTAAAGTGGTGTTGAATAAAATCGAGAATGGCATCGAGTACTTCGTCCTTGCTCCGGAAATGGCGATAGATCCCAGAAGGAACGATTCCCACTTTTTTGGCAATCGCGGTCATACGCAGACCCTTCATGCCGTGTGAACCAATCAGATCCAATGCGGCTTGTGCGATCGCGTCCTGTCGAATTTCTGTTGCTTGTTTTTTTGTACTCATAAGCCCTCTATGTGAATGAACGTTCACATCATGACATAAATGACTGCACGCTGTCAATACTCATCTCGCACTTCTTGGTAATCGGTCAGTGACGGGGGGTGCCCCCGTTGGCTGCCCGATTACAGTCGCTAGTCGTGAGCTTTGTCAAATACCCCTGTAGCTGCGATCGGTGATCGGGGAGAAGTAGCGAGTCGTGAGTTGTGAGTAGCGAGGGAACCGCTTTTTGTATTCGTAATTCATAATTCGTAATTTTTTCC
>CAZUAY010000163.1:0-9143 GCA_964618405.1 uncultured Lentisphaerales bacterium | reverse complement strand
TCCTTACCCCGGCATGCCCAAGCTGCCGCCCAATGTGGTGGTCGGATACTGTGGCTCCAGCCATCCAGCCTCACTGTATTACAAAGACACGTTTGCACAATACGAGCAGGCTGTTCAAGCCTGGGCCGATCAGTCGAACGGCAATCTGGCGTTCTGGCAGCATTACTTGGCGTCCAACCGTGACGAGGAGACGGTCGGGATGCCGGAGCACACGCCGACGATGAACGCGCGCGTTGCGCGCGTCATGGCACGGAACAGCCACCATGTTTTCTGCGAGATGTTGAGCGACTCGATCGAATTCGAGCTGTTCAACCGCTACTTGCTGATGCGGCTCTTCTACGATCCGACGCTTGATGAGCGGGCGCTGTTCGAGGACTTCATTCAACGCTTTTACGGCCCGGAAGCAGGCCCCGTGATCGGTGCGATTTACGACGATATTGAGACCAAGAACATCGCACGTTTTCAAACGCGTGCTGCGGGCTATACAGTCTGGGAGAAGCTCTTTGATGCGGCAACGCTACGCGGTTATCAGGAACGAACAGAAGCAGCGCAGCAGAAAGTTACTGGGACGCTCTATGAGCCAGCGGTGGCAGCTTTCCAGAAGTATTATCTCGGTTTAATGGAGCGCGGTCGTTCGCGTTACGCCGATCCGCTGGCAACGATGTTGGCCGAGTTCAATCCAGTGCTGACCGGTCGGAGAACGGCGACGGCACCCGTCCTAGACGGTGTGCTGGACGAACCCGTCTGGAAAGCGGCTGAACCGGTGATGCTGGGGAATACGCTCAACGGGAAGGCTACGCGGCAGCGAGCAGAAGTACGGTTCTGCCATGACGCAGCCCACCTGTACGTCGGCGTCCGCGCCGCTGCTGCGCCTCTCGACGTTGGTACGGGAGCCGTCGACACGATCGCCGTTTATCTCGATCCGACCCATGAGCGGCAGGGTTACTACCGAGTGACGGTGGATCGGACTGGAGCCGTGAGCGATTACCGATACATCGATCACATTCAGATGGCCGCACTCGACTGGCGAAGCGGCGCACGCGCAACGGTGATGGAAGGCGCTCACGGGTACACGGTTGAGGTCGCCATTCCACTGAAAGCGTTAGGGGCACAAGCCGGCGATCTGGCCGATGCGGAATGGGGAGGTTTGGTCGCGCGCATTCAGGCTGTGCCGCCCCAGCCACAAGACCGAGAGAGCACGACCAGCCTACTGCTTCGCGGCAAGCTTGAACAGCCGAGCTTGTTTAACACGATGCGGTTCCCCCTAAAATGAGGTGTGCAGAATGGAATTCTGCGATGAATTAGCCACTGGGTGGACGCCGCGTGGGCAACAACAGATAACACGGGAGGACGCGATGTATCGAAGGATGAAATTTTTATGGATGGTGTTGGCATTGACAGTCGGAATGGCTCGGGCCGATTTCGCTAACGACCTGAATGTCGCCGCGGCGTTTTGCAAGGCTGGGCAGCACGAGGAGGCCATTCAGGCCTATCTAGCATTGGCTGACAACGGTACCGATGCCGATCAGCGGTTCGAAGTGGTGCGTACAGCGGCAGCTTGCGCACGCCTGCATACGCCCGGCGGCGAGGCGCGAGCGCTGACCCTGTGCGACCAAGCAGGGCCGGACTTTTATGCAAAGGCCTGCCGAGCCTCGGTCTACGAATGGATGGTCTCGCCCTCAAACGTGGTGGCCGATCTGGGAGCGGAAGATATCGCAGCCTGGCCGGAGGCACTGGCAGCCCTCGGTTTTGACGTGCGCGCCCGAGCCTATTTCTCACTCAAAAACGGATTGGCCGCTGCCGATGATTTTCTGAAGACCTTTCAGTTTGGCACGCGCACTGTCAAATGGGCAGCGCTACAACGGCTGGGCGACACCTACTGGAAGCTTCTCGACGATGAGCTGTTGGCAGAGGTTTGCTATCGTAAGTGCATGGCCGCTTACGGCGGCGGCTGGCCCGGTTTACAGGCGCGTGTCAATCTTGGCGAATTGTTAGTGGCTCAGGAACGCTACGATGCCGCTCTGCAAGCGTTGACCGTTCCGTCGACTATCGGCGGGTACTGGAAGACCGCCCTGCTCATCGGCACCGCCAACGCTCAAACCGCCGCTGGGAATCCGGCGGATGCTATCAAGGCACTGGAGGAGGCACTGGCAACGCCTGGCCTGTATAACTCCCAAAAGCAAACGTGCGAACGCCTTCTGGCGGAACTGAAGGGAAACCCTGCGCCGTAGCCCCCACACGTCCGTAGCTTGCATTCGGATCTGCCCCAAACGTCCTCAAATTCACTCGTTTAGGAATGGATAATCCGTATAGCCTCTGGCGTTCTTTGCGTATATCGATATGTTTTCGAGCGTGTTCAGCGGCGCGTGTGCGCGGAAGCGGGCAACCAAGTCGGGGTTGGCAATGTAGGCGAGTCCAAAAGCGACTGCGTCAGCCACACCTTGTTGCACGGTCTGTTCCGCCAATCCTTGTGTGAATTGCTCGTTGGCGATGAGAGGGCCGCCGAACGCTTTCTTTAGAATAGGTGTCAGCGTAGGAGCTTGGAAGTGTTCTCGGGTAAAGATAAACGCGATATTGCGCGTCTTCAGCTCGCGGGCGACATACCCAAATGTTGTCGCCGGATCGCTGTCGCCAGCATCGTTCGCATCGCATCGCGGTGCAAGATGAACACCCACGCGACCGGCTCCCCAGACTGAAATTGCGGCATCGGTGGCCTCAAAGAGGAAGCGTGCGCGGTTTTCGACGCTGCCTCCATAATCGTCTGTACGCGTATTGGTGGACGTTTGTAGAAATTGGTCTGGCAGATACCCGTTGGCACCGTGGATTTCAACGCCATCAAAACCGGCCTTTTTGGCGTTTTCTGATCCGTGACGATACGCCTCGATAACACTGGGGATTTCAGCGCGAGTCAACGCACGCGGCGTGACATAATCTTTTTTGGGCCGCAGTAGGCTAACTTGGCCTTTTGGCGCGATTGCGCTGGGGGCTACGGGGTGCTGACCATCGAGATAAACGGGGTCAGAAATCCGGCCGACATGCCAGAGTTGCATGACGATGCGACCGCCAGCTTTGTGTACAGCGTCTGTGGTCAGTTTCCATCCCTCGACTTGTTCGTCCGACCAGATTCCCGGTGTGCGTGGATATCCCACGCCCAGGGGCGTGACAGAAACCGCCTCGCTAAGGATCAGCCCTGCCGTGGCGCGTTGAGCATAATACTCGGCCATTAGCGCGTTTGGAATCCGGTCTTCACTGGCTCGGCAACGGGTCATCGGTGCCATAATAATACGGTTGGGTAGGGCAAGATCTCCCATCTGAATTGGATCAAATAATGTCAACATACGTTTCTCCTCAGCCTCTTTGTGTTTGCGTGGCGTGGGTGCAGGCTTGATTATCAGCACGATGAAGCCTACGCACTTTTAAATCGAGCAATCAAACTCTTTTCTGATTATAGTTGATAGCTTGCAAATGAGACAAGCATTCTTTTTTGATACGGCGTAATCGGTTAGCGACAGGGGAGGAACGTGAAGGTGAACAGAATCGAAGTGAAGTCGGGGTCGGAATCGGTATCGGGCCCCCCCCACTGAATATTGTGCTTGGGCATCGTTAACTGCGTAGCCTCGTTGCCCGAGTTTCGTCAGCATCGCTACGATGCAGTCCAGCAAGACCCCATCCGAAAAGGGTTTAACATATAGAAGAGATGGAATATCCAATAGCCAACAAGGAATGTCCAACGTCCAAATGAATGATCGCTCGCGAAATCTACGATAATAACGTAAGATCGTAGACGGCCTGACCGAAGTTCCCCACTTGGAAGTTGGATTTGAGTGTTGGCTGTTGGAAATTGAGAGTGCAAAGAACTCAGAATGTCTAGCAACTCGCAACTCGCAACTCGCAACTGTAATCGATCAGGCACAGCCCCTGTGCCTGACCGATTACCTTAAATTGTGTCCCAAATATTGCATTCTCCAGCGGTTTTATGGCATACTAAGTACTCGAATTTGGAGATACACAAATGTCATTTACCTATCCATCCCTATTATTGCTCTTGTGGCTCGCTCCTTTGCCGGGTCTTTACCTAATCTGGGCGAGACGCCGCCAAAAGCGTTTGGCTTTGTCTATCGTCCACCCGAACGCCCTGAGCGGGCGCAAGAAATCGACTTCGGACGCGATTTTCCACGCGCAGCTCTCACTTTTTTTGTGCGCCCTTGTTCTATTCGTGATCGCTGCCGCCCAGCCACGCTGGGGGCAGCGCGAGGAGATCGTGCTTAGTAGCGGCAGAAACGTCCTCATTCTCCTCGACGTTTCACGCTCGATGCTCGCCGCCGATGTTCACCCGAATCGTCTCGAGCGGGCTAAGGCCGACATCTCAGACTTGCTTCCCGAGCTCCACGGAGACCGCGTTGGCATCATGGTCTTCCGGAAAGGATCCGTCTTACTTTGTCCCTTCACGACCGACACGGCCTTCCTCAGCCAAACGCTCTCCGGCATTACCATCGAATCCGCACCCCGTGGTGAAACCGATATTGGCGAAGCGATCACCGCCGCGCTAGAGACATTCAAAAACCTCGGGGCCGACCACAATGCCATCATCCTCATCTCTGATGGCGAGGATCTCTCCGGCAAAGCCGTAGCCAAAGCCGCTGATGCGCGAGAACGCGACATCCCCGTCTTTTGCGTCGGCCTTGGCGATGCAAAAGATGGGGCAACGATCCCCGCTGAAGACGCTTCTTTCTTGAAATACCGAGGAGAGAAGGTCGTGACGAAACTCGACAACCAAACCCTGCTCGATATCGCCACAGCATCGGGCGGTGCTTATATTCCGCTCCAAACCGCCGCCACAGGACGCACCACCTTGGGAACACTTTACAATCGCCATGTAAAAACGATCATCGCTCGCGACATGCAGGAAATGCGCGAATCGCGGATGATCGAACGGTTCCAGCTCTTCCTCATCCCTGGGTTGATCTTGACCCTTCTCGCCGCCGCCCTCTCGTATGGCCGCCCCTCCCGGAAACGTAAGGGAGCTCAAGTTGTGGCCGCAGCTACGACGATGCTCGTTTTCGCCTGCCATGCTATCGCCTCTGCACAACAGGTCACCACATCTCCTCCAGTGACCGCCACCCCTGTTGTCGACGACACTGAAGCCTTGCCAGCAATCGATGACAAGCTTTCGGCTCACCAGATTGCACGGCAGGCGCAACATGCATGGAATCAGGAGGACTTCGGACTAGCTGCCGAACTTTATACGGCGGCACTTTCAAAAACGACGATCGATCCTGAATTCGAAAAGACCTTGCGCTTTAATGCGGCTCTCTCATCTCTCAAGGCGGGCAACGCAGGCAAGGCAGCAGAGTTGTTTCGCCAACTTGCAGCTGACGAGGCTTCAGGAGCAGATGCATCGGAAGGCCTGGGGGTTGCGCTCTTCCGCGCTGCCGATGCGCTGACTGCACTGCCACCCGAAGAACCGCAAGCACCCACTCTTGATTCTCCACAAGACACTCAGAAGCAATCGAAGCGCAATCTCCCCAAAGAAAAGCTCGATCTGCTTCAAGACGCCGCCGCTGCCTTCCAACTGGCCATGCGCGGACTACCCAGCAAAGATCTTCGACGAAAAAATCTCGAAGCCGCCCTTGCTGAAATCCCTACGCTTCGCAAAGAAGCGCACGACACCGCCATCTTAAACCAGTATGGCGAGATGTCGCCGGAAGACCTGATCAAAGAACTCCTTCAAAAACAGCGAGGCGTCTATTCAACATCCGCCGCGACGTTCACCAATAACACGCCTGCGCAAATTCAGCTTCTCGAACGCGCCGCTGAACAGCAGCGCGCCGCTGCCGACGTTTGGACTCCCCTTCACCAAAAAATGTTAGAAGCCGCCCAGCAATCCATCACCAACGAAAACGAACTGGCAGATTTTAAATTCGTTTTAGACACAGCAAAGGATCAAGCCGAAGGTGCTTCCGCTGCGCTGGCCAACCTCGATCCCTCAGCCATGGATGCGATGCGAAAATCGGAGTCGACTGCACTTCAACTCCTGACAACGACAATGGCGGCTTCGCCACCTCTTGTCCTCGCCGAATCTATCGTATCGCAGAGTAACGCGCTCACGAAAGCCCTTGACTCCACGAAGATGCGCCAGCCCATGAAAGATCAACAGATGTCGGCTGACCTCTTCCATGCCTTTGCTGACCGCTATGGCCCTTGGCTCGACCAACAGCAACAACAAGCGCAACAAGCACCTGAAGCTGCAGCGCAGCCGCAGAGCTCGCCAGCACAAGCTCAACCTGCCATCACGCCTGAAGTGCGAAAAGAAATTGATGACCTCGTCAGCCAAACCATCGGGTCGCAGGAGCTCGTAAAAATGGATGTGCTGCCCACCGACGTTGTTCTTTCCGACAAAGCCCGCATCAATGCAGAACAGGCTCTCAATAACATGCTCCGTATCATGGAACTTCTTCCGAAACCTCCCCAGCAACAACAGGATCAGAAACAAGACCAAGATCAGCAGAAAAAGGATCAGGACCAACAGAAGAATCAAGACCAAGAAGATCAACAAAAAGACGAGCAGAAATCAGAAGACGAACAAAAACAAGATCCGCAGGAACAGGAAGAAAAGGAAGAAGAAAAAGAAGAAGAAGAACAGGAACCAGCAGAAGCCGAAGAAGCGGAGGAGTCGCCTGACCAAAAAGAGGCTGACAAAATTATGGCACAAATTCTCGAGCAAGAAAAGCAGCGCGAAGAAGAGCGCCGCAAACGAATCCGCAGCCTGCCCCCTCGCGCCGGCGAACGCGACTGGTAGCAGGAGCCACCATCGTTATTCGTGTAGGCAGCTCCCATCATTTCTGTAGCTGAGGTGGCGGGCTTGCCCGTCACGCGCTTGGCTGCGTGCAGCCAAGCGCGCTACGAAAAGATAGCCTCTTCGATATAATTACGCAGCTCCGCAATAGGCATACGCACCTGCTCCATGCTATCACGGAGGCGCACCGTAACGGTATCGTCCTCAAGCGTATCAAAATCGACCGTCACACAGAACGGCGTGCCGATCTCATCTTGGCGACGGTAGCGGCGGCCAATAGCTCCCGATTCATCCCAGAAGCAATTCCAGTGGCGGCGAAGCCCCTGAAACACCTGCCGAGCCTTTTCATAGAGCTCAGGCCGGTTCTTCACCAGCGGGAACACCGCTACTTTAATCGGCGCAATCGAAGGATGGAAATGCATCACGGTTCGCACATCGGGCTTGCCCTTGGAATCGGTGAGCTGCTGCTCCTCGTAGGCATTGCAAAGCAAAGCTAGCGCAAGGCGGTCTGTACCGACCGAGGGCTCGATAACGTGCGGGATGTAGCGCCCTTCAAGAAGGAGGTCGCAGAATGCAGCGGCTTCCTCGGCCGACTTACCGCGACTCACCCACTCGGCCACGGTCTTCGCTTTGAAAGCCTCCTTCGCTGCAGGATCCATTTCAGCAACGGCCAAGCGAAGCGTATCGTCCATGATCGCCATCGTTTTCCCAGAGTGTTTTTGATGCTGGGATAAATCATAATCAGAGCGGGCGGCAATGCCTTCAAGCTCCTGAACCCCAAACGGGAATGCGTACTCGATATCGACGCATGCCCTAGCATAATGCGCGAGCTCTTTTTTCGTCTGCCAGTATTGAACAAGCGAATCCGCTGGCAATCCAATTGAACGATACCAGGACAGGCGCTGCTCAACCCAATACTTGTGCCAAACCTCCCAGCCCCAGCTCAACTCTGGCTTCCCAGTGATATCCGGATTGTCTGCCAGCGTGGTGACCTTGCCACAAATCAACTCCACCGCTTCATCAGGCCGGATGAAAAATTCAACCTCCATCTGTTCGAATTCACGCGAACGGAACGTATAGTTGCGGGGATTGATTTCGTTGCGGAAACTTTTTCCAGACTGTGCCACGCCGAAGGGAACCGACATGCGCGAGGTGGGATAGATGTTCAAAAATTGCGCAAAAATCGCTTGTGCTGTCTCGGGACGCAAATACGAAACGGAGGCGTCATCTTGTACCGGCCCTACGAAGGTCTTAAACATCAAGTTAAATGAACGAGGCTCCGTGAGATTCTTCGATTTGCATTGCGTACAAATAATCCCCTCCGGCATCTTCCAGTTTGTGCCATCAGCAATCAGTGTCTTCCCCTGCTCCTCGCAGAGCTGGTCGGCACGATAGCGCTTCTTGCAGTCTTTACAGTCGATCATGGGATCCGCAAAACCGCCCAGATGCCCCGACGCCTCCCAAATTCGGGAATGCATAATGATGGTTGCATCAAGTCCCGTAACGTCTTCGCGGTTGTGAACAGTAAAGTTCCACCAAGCATCGCGGATGTTGCGTTTGAGCTCCGAGCCCATGGGACCGTAGTCCCAAAACCCGTTGATGCCGCCGTAGATTTCAGAACTAGGAAAAATGAAGCCTCGGCGCTTACAGAGCGAAGAGACCTGTTCAAGAGTGGTCATGTTTTCAGAGGGTGCGTTCATATCCCCTTTATTGTAGAATATGCGCCCGCTTCTCGCAAGCCCGAGTTTTGGCCCGAATTTTGAATTTTTACTTACGGCGCACTCGCGATTCATTGACTTCCTGTAGCCGCGATCGGTGATCGCGGACGATTCCGGCCTCCCCGAGGCCAGCCACAGCACATGGGAAATTACGAATTACGAATTACGAATTACGAATTGAGAGGATGCGAAACTAACGGGGCACGGACATTTTGAGCATTTGCGAGGGGGCGAGCCTGTAGCCGCGATCGGTGATCGCGGACCATTCCGGCTTCACCGAAGCCCAGAACTCACTAAACGATCTTAATTACAGAAATAGAGTCGCAGGTAGCATTCCCTTCTTCAGCATCACCGATCTACCCTCGTGCCTGAGGGACGCGCCAGAAGGGCTGCGATAGGCAAGCCCTCCGCGCGGCCGCGCCGCGAAAAAATGATGGGGTAACTTTGTGCATCCCAAAAGCTTTGTCGCATTATGTTGCTCGCAACATAATGCCGCTCGCAACATAAGTAGCGAACTTCGTCGAGCCTCCGCGAAGTCGCCTCAGCCCGTTACGCGACGAAGACACCGCGTCTCCAGGAGGAGCCTGCCTGTGCGGGGACGGCAGACAGGCGAAGCAAACGGAGAACGG
>CAZUAY010000162.1:0-9206 GCA_964618405.1 uncultured Lentisphaerales bacterium | reverse complement strand
AGTCGTCACGGAAAATTCCATTCTCTTTTTTTACGGCTAATGCTATAATTCAGTTCTGTTTTTTTGTGGCAAAGTTGAAACACTGCCACCACCCTGCCGAAAGTTTATTCGTAAGGGTAACTTCAATTCGTAACAACGAGGAGAATACAGCGATGCTAAAAGTAAATCATCTGACAAAGAATTTCAGCTCATTCCAAGCTGTCAAAGACATATCTTTTGAAGTCAAGAAGGGTGAAGTTCTTGGATTTCTCGGCCCGAATGGGGCTGGGAAATCAACTTCCATGCGCATGATCACAGGCTTTATTCCGCCGACCTCCGGCACCGCCGTGATCTGCGGTCACGACATCCTTAAAGATCCCGTCACCGCCAAGCGGTGCATCGGCTACCTGCCCGAGAATGCACCCGGTTATGGTACGATGACGGTAACCGACTTTCTCACGTTTATTGCTCGTATTCGTGGCTATCGGGGACAAGAACTCGCCGCAAAAGTAGAAGGTGCCATCAAGCGAAGCAAACTTGAAGATGTCCGTCGGCAGACAATCGAAACGCTTTCGAAGGGCTATCGCCAGCGGACTTGCTTCGCACAAGCGATTCTCCACGATCCACAAGTGCTCATCATGGACGAACCAACCGATGGACTCGACCCGAACCAGAAGTTCGTCGTCCGCAACATGATCAAGGAAATGGCCGCCGATAAGGTAATCATCATCTCAACACATATTCTCGAAGAAGTGGAAGCGGTCTGTACGCGCACGCTCGTGATCGCCGACGGACGCATTGTCGCTAACGGCACACCGGCCGACTTGAAGGCCAAAGATCCCCAGGGACGCCTCGACGTGGTATTCCGCAACCTAACGATGACAGGAGGAGCTAAAAATGGCTAAGTCGTGCAATGTAACCACTATTTTTCGGCGTGAATTCAAATCGTATTTCGACTCGCCAATCGCCTACGTATTTCTCGTAGCGTTTTTGGTTCTAATCGGATTCCTGACGTTCGCCGTGACGATGTTCTATGAACAACGGCAGGCGGATCTCACGCCATTCTTTATCTGGCATCCGTGGGTCTATCTGCTTCTTGTACCCGCCGCAACGATGGGGACGTGGGCAGATGAGCGCCGCAACGGTACGATCGAACTGCTCCTCACGCTCCCCGTGACTCTCATCGAGTCCTTGGTGGGCAAGTTCTTAGCGGCTTGGGCGTTTATTGGCATCGCGCTATGTCTTACTTTTCCCATCGTACTGACGACGCTCTGGCTTGGTAGCCCGGATGTGGGAATCATCGCCTGCGGCTATTTCGGATCCTTTTTGATGGCTGGGGCCTGCGTCGCAATCGGCATATTCGCCTCTGCGCTCTCGCGCAGCCAAGCCATCGGCTTTGTCATCGCGCTGGCAATCTGTTTCTTTATGCTGATTATTGGGTTCGATCCGTTTATCAATGCCATCGCTCGCTGGGGTATCCCGGCTGGCATCGTCAACGCACTCTCGGCCAGTAGTCTTCTGAGCCACTTCGAGGCACTGCGTCGCGGCGTTATCGATCTGAAGGACATTGTATACTACGCTGGGGTCATGGTCTTTATGCTTGCCGCCGCTCACGTTGTTACGGATAACCGCAAAGCCTCGTAGGCGAATCTTCCAAGGAGTTTAACTATGTGCAAAAGTTGTTTTAAGAAATTCACTCGTCTTGGCACTGGCGTCGCCGGACTTGCCGTCCTGCTCGTGATCATCGGCGCCGTCATTACCATCGTCTCCAATCTACGCCTGCGCACCGACCTCACGGCAGAGAAGCTCTACACGCTCTCCGACGGTTCGCGTCAGCTTTTAGGCAAAATTGACCACGATGTCACGCTGAAATACTATTTCAGTGTCAGTTCGCCAGAGACGCCCATGGGGTTGAAGAACTATGCGGATAAAATTCGCGATCTGCTCAAAGAGTACGAAGTCGCTGGCAAAGGTCGAATCATTCTCGAAGCTTACGATCCGAAACCGGATTCCGACGAGGAAGAATGGGCCAGGCGCCACGGGGTTCAGCCTCAGCAGACGAACCCTTTCGGACTCCCGACCTACTTCGGTCTTGTCGCCGTCTGTGGTGATGCCGAAGAAGCCATCCCGGGCTTCAGCCCGAGTACGGAAGCCACGCTAGAATACGATATTACACGGCTGATCACCCGTGTTGTCTGGCCGGAGAAGCCCGTCCTCGGCGTCCTGAGCAGTCTGCCCGTTTTGGGATCTCCCCAAAATCCAATGGCTCAACGCGATCGTAGCCAAGCCGATCCCGGGTGGACCGCGTTCAGCGAGCTTCGTCATGACTACACCGTACGCGAAGTCCCAGAAGATGTCGAGTTCATCGACGCCAAAATCCAAACGCTGATCGTCATTCATCCGAAGAACTTCTCGGAAAAAACACAATTCGCCATCGATCAATTCCTTTTGCGTGGTGGACGGCTTATGGTCTTTGTCGATCCGCTTTGCATCGCCGACTTCGAGGCGAATCCGCAGGCGAATCCGATGATGCAACAGATGCCACAAGCAGGTGCCCCTGGCCCCTCATCGCTTGAGACTTTGTTTGCAGCGTGGGGCGTTCGCTTCGACCCATCCAAGATTGTTGCGGATAGAAGCCTTGCCACACCCCTAAACGCCGGGAACGGCAAGGTAGAGAAAAACCCGACATTCTTGATGCTTGACGCCGATAACCTTGCAGCAGACGACTTGCTCACGGCCCGGCTCTCACAGCTCATGATGCCTTTCGCTGGCGCACTTGGCGACGAGACCTCCGACGCCATCACCTTCAAGCCCCTCATCACCACATCAAAGGATGACAACGGCCTTATCGATGCGATGGCCATGCAGTACGGTATGGCTCCGAATCGAGAGATGAAGCCCGATGGCGTACAGCGCGTCCTTGCCGCACGTTTACGAGGCGAATTTAAAAGTGCCTTCCCTGGCGGCATCGTGGGCTCTGACACGAACGCGGTGCCGGGCGCACTCGAATCCGGCAAGAGCACGGTCATTATTTTCGGCGACGTCGACATGTTGCACGACCGCTTCTGCGTGCAGATCGTCAACTCGCTCTTCGGCGCAAGTGCTCGACCCATCAACGATAACCTGACGCTCTTCGCCAACGCGGTTGAACAACTCTCCGGCAAAGAAGAGCTGATTGGCGTACGCTCACGCGGCAAGTCCAGCCGCCCATTCAAAAAAGTCGATGAGCTGGAAGTCAAGGCTGCCAGACAATGGCAGGCCGAAGAGGAACGGCTTGAAACCGCGCTTCAGGAAGCCCAACAACGTCTTTCCGCACTCGAAAACCAGAAGACGGGAAGCGAACGCCTCCTTCTCTCGAAAGAACAACAAGACGAACTGGAGCAGTTCCGAACCAAACAGGCGGAAACGCGGCGCGAACTGAAGAACGTTCGCAAAAGCCTCAACCGCGACATTGAACGTCTCGGCATCAAACTCAAAATCATCAACATCGGCCTCGTTCCGCTGATCGTCGTCTGCTTCGGCATCGTTCACGGTATCCGAAGAAGAAGGCGCTGAGTTCTAAGACTACGGGACGGGATCCATCATTCCCGTCCTGCATCTGAAAAGGATTTAAAAATGACATCTAAAAAACTAATTTCTCTTTCTATCGTGGCGGCCCTGCTCGTCGCTGCGGCCTACCTCAGCAACAACCGTAGCGCCGTTAAGACGCCATCGATTACCGGCAAGCCCCTGTTGGGTAAGATCGACTTTAGCAAAGTGGCAAAGGTCGAAATCGCTAACGAAACCACGGGCTCTATCAACTTGCAAAGTACCGACTCTGGCTGGGTCGTTGAATCCCTGCACGGCTACCCGGCTGACATCACTCGGATCCGGCAGGCGCTTTTGAGCCTCGACGAACTCAAGATTGGACACACCGCTGATGCTTCGAAACTAGGCGACAAACCTGGTAAACTTGAGATCAAAGATGCGGCTGGTGCGACGCTTGCCAAACTCACGCTCGGCGAGAAACGCATGCGTGCCGCTTCCGATGAGATGACGCCCTACGGAGGAGGCCCCTATCCCGAGGGCCGCTATGTTGCCACCGCTGACGGCACCTTCTTGATTGGCGATGCGCTAGAAGCGTTCGATGGCGACGCCAAGCGATGGACTGAGACGAAAATCGCCTCAATTCCCGCCAGTGAAGTTAGCGCCATCGAAATTGTGAACGGAAGCAATACTGTTTCGCTTACGAAGACAAATGGCGTCTGGTCTATGGCAGACCTCGCCAAAGACGAAGAACTCGACACCTCTAAATTTTATAGTGTAGAGTCTGCGCTCAGTTACCTGAACTTTGATGACATCGTTGATCCTGCGCTCACGCCTGATCAACTCGGCCTGACGACAGGCACGGTCTTCGCGGCCACACTCAAGAACGGCGAATCTTACACCGCTGCGCTCGGAAATACGGTCACGAATTCAACGGGTCGTTACCTCCATCTTGTTGCAACCTTCTCGCCCGTCGGTACGAACGAAACCGAGAACGCAACCGTCCAGAAAAAGGTCGACACCTTCAACGCCGAATCCGGTAAGTGGACCTACGTCATCACAGCGAATAACGCTGAAAAGATGATGAAGACACGTGCTGACTTCATCAAAGAAAAGCCGAAACCAGAACCCGAGGCCTCACTAAATGATTCCCCAAATTAAATCTTTTCCCTAACAGGAAATCCAGTTCCCATGGCAATCCAATCCGCTTCAGCCACTTTCGCATTAAGATCGGGAGGACTGTAGCTTCTTGGCATCGAGATGGAGATGGAAACGCATGTAACCACAACCGTTCATTGCATTCTCTTTTTTCACGCTTCTCATTCCATTTCCGAATAGACCGTTTTCATGCAATCGGGGCAGATTGAATGCGAGAACAAGGCTTCTGTCTTTTCGCTTATATACTGCTCTACTGGCAACCAACCCTCTTTGTTTTTCGGGTCAGCACCTTTAAGTCTTATCTTCTTGCAGTGAGAACATATCGGCAAAATACCTTCAAGCCGTTTAATACGGGCAAGCGCTTGTTCAAGTTCATCGATTTTGTTCTGAAGCATTTTTTCCTTGTTATCAAGAGAAACGATCATCGCGTTAAATGCTTCTGAAAAATCCCCCATAAAGTCGACGCGTTGGTTCAACTTGCTTGCGAGAGGTTTTTCGTTTTTTTCGCCAATATTGCTAAGGTCTAGCTTGTCCGGAATTTCACCTTGCAGAAGGACGCTCAGTTTTTCAATGGCTTCGTCAATCATTTTGCTTCCTTTTGTTGCCTCACATCAAAGCGGCAAATTCTTTCTCCGCTTGCCCAGCAATCGATCTCTTTTGCAACAAAGGGTTCTCCCGTATACGCCTCTAAAATTCCAGCGATAAAGCCTTCGTCATATTGGCAAACCACCTCATCCGTGAAGGGCAGACCCGAACAATCTAAATCTTCGGCAACCGTCAACATCAACTCCATACGTTCCAGATCCACTTTTTCTACTCGCAAGATTCCGATTTTGAGTTTTTTTAATACCTGCTGTAATTGAGCAATAAAACCATTGAAGTCCAATGTTTTATCCAACAAATTTTCACAGAAATGAGCCCCCGCCAATTTGCCTGCTTTAATGATGACATCATTTGCTTTTTCCGCACCAAATTCTGAAATGAGCACATCTCGAAAAGTATACTCCAACAGCCGATAGGCTAAAACTGGAACCAACAGACCCAAATTGGGTCTTCCCTCTTCAATATCCCCCAGATTTTCCCAGGCAAAGTTATTATATTTTTGGTTCATTTTAATCCTATCTGAATTCTTTTCGGCGCTAACTGCTGTACGGAAGCGACTTCTCCTCCTATTCTCGTACCGTTAGGAGCAATTCAGCATTACTGCCAACATCTTTGATGCGCTTCAACACGATTTCCATGGCATCTGCAGGGGGAATCCCCTCAAGCGTCTTGCGCAGGAGCGAAGTTTTAGTTAGTTCTTTGGGATCGAGAATTAATTCCTCTTTTCGTGTTCCAGACCGTTCGATATTGATGGCTGGATACAGTCGCTTTTCGAAGAGTTGTTGGTCAAGGTAAAGCTCCCAATTACAGGCACCCTTAAACTCCTCGGCGATGGCTTCGTCCATCTTGCTGCCATTCTCGACGGTCACGGAGGCCAGAATGGTGAGCGACCCACCCCCTTCAATGTTGCGTGCGCTTCCAAAGAATCGGCGAACCTTCTGCAGCGCATTGACGTCAATGCCGCTTGGAAGAATTTTTCCGCCGCTCGGTTCAAGTGCATGGTATGCCCTGACGAGACGGGTCATGGAATCGAGCAGGACGACCACATCCTTGCCACGCTCCACACTCCTCCGTGCCATGTCCATCACAACCTCGGCGACTTGCACTTGGGATTCCGGAGCCTCGTCAAACGTTGCGGCATAAACTTTCGCGTTCGCATTGCGCTCCATGTCCGTGACATCCTCTGGCCGTTCACCGATGAGCAGGACAATTCGTTCTGTGGTTGGATGGTTTTTGGCGATCGCGTTCGCCATCTTTTGCAGCAGCACCGTCTTGCCCGTTTGCGGTGGCGCCACGATCAGTCCACGCTGTCCGAAACCGACTGGCGCGAAAATATTCGCTACTCGCATTTCAACTTCATCCTTGGTCGTCTCGAGGCGCAGACGCCTGCAAGGGTGCGTGGGAACGAGTGACTCGAAGAGAGGAAGCTGATTTGATGTCAACGGCTCGGCGGCATTAACAGCAGAAATGTCGATTATGACGAAGCGCCGTTCACGCTGATCCCTTGAAGGTGGACGCGTCGCGCCGGTAATCTTGTCGCCAGCGCGCAGGCCAAACTTCTGAATGATCTGCTGCGGCACCATACAGTCTTCAGGACAACTCTTGAAGCTATTCCAGCGATTGCGAAGGAAACCATGCCCATCCGGACAGAGTTCAAGAACGCCCTCTCCGACAATGGTGCCCCCGCGGGCGACATAGTGCTTCAACAAGGCGAAGACAACCTCATGTTTGTCATGCGAGACCAATGTTTCGCCGATGTTCTGCTCTGACGCCATCGAAAGCAATGCCGATGCGGACAATCCTTGAAGGTCCGCCATGTTCATGGGGGGGAGTACTTCGAGGGGCTGCTGCGGCACGTCGTGTGCGACTTGAATCCGATCTTGATGCTCGGGGACAAACCGAGGGTTTTGACGTGGATGCTGCCGATCTCGACGATTGTTGGTGTTGCGCTGTTGATTGTCCGACGCCGACCCATTGCTCTGTAGCCGAGCAGTTGACTGAGATCCTTGCGAGAACGAAGATGCTGGGGCAGCAATACCATTGGCCAAGCGGCGCTGCTGCCGTTGCAGATAGCGCTCCTGACGCCGCTGGCGCCAATAGTCGCGGCGGCTCAACGGCTCTTCCGTATCTTCAGGGAGATCTTCATGCCCCAGAGACGCCGACGCCGCTGGGGCGGTAGGTGGGGGCGTCACGATGTAACTGTTCATTGACTGAACTTCATTTTTCATTCGTCCGATGCCCGCGACAACCGCGCGAGCGGCCTCGCGTCTCGCTTGGATCTCATCATGACTGATCTCGGATGAAGCATGCACAACGGTGTCCTCATCCATTGGTCTCACCGCTGACGCGCGGTGTTCTGGCACCGTGGAGGGGGCATTCTCTTCTTCATGTCGCGGCACCACCCACTCGCTCGGCTGATCACGCGGGACACGCTTCGTGGGCGTAGCTGTTTTTGCTGGCGTGGCGGGGAGCTCTTTAATCGGCTCTGCCTTCTCAACCGCATTTTTAGCCGCGGGTGCATCCGCAACTTCTTTAGGAACTGCAACCTTACGCGGGCGTCCACGAGGACGCTTAACCACTTCACGGGTCTCGGATTTCGCCACTTTTGACGCCTTCGTCGAGACGTCTGAATCTTCTGATGTCATTGTTGTTTTTTCTCCAGATAGAGGATAAGACGCTTGGCTGCTTTTTTAAGCTCTGCAATGGTTGCGTCGTTATATATGACGATATCGGCTTTGCCGATGCGTTTTGCGCTCGTCATCTGCGCGTTAATTCTGCTAAAAGACTGCTCCTCGGAAAACCCTCGGGAAAGTAAACGTTCAAGTCGAACGCAGTCAGGCGCTTCGACGTCAATCGTCAAATCCCAGTCTGACTCCCAGCCTTTTTCAAAAAGCAGGGGAATTTGTGCAACTTTGACGGACGCAGCCGAGGGTCTGTCCTTCCAAGAGAGCAATTCGTTCCTCACAAGAGGGTGCAACAACTCATCAAGGCGCCTGCGCGCCGATGCATCGCTGAAAACGAGATTGCTGAGACTTGCGCGATCCGTACTGCCATCCGGTAACAAATACTTGCTACCGAAAGCAGAGGCAACTAACAAAGCTCCCTTTCCTCCTGAGCGATGGAACGCACGCACGATGTCATCGGCATCCGCAACATCCGCACCCAGGTTAGAAAGTATACTCCCGAAGAGGCTTTTTCCAGAGGCAATTCCGCCCGTCACGGCAATGCTGAACATGGTGGTGATGTCCTTTTTGAGCCAGAACGTGATGTCCGGCGGAAAACCAGCAAATGCTGAACTGAATCGGAATTGAGACTAAACTATCAAATTTAACGGCACAGTACCAGCATAAAATTAAGGCCCCACGGATTGCTGCGGATTGCCGCAGATTTAAGTCGTGAGATTTTTGACGAGCATCCTAATCTTACAGATTGAATATTCATCAGTATCCTGAAAGCGGCAAGTCGTAACCACGGTGAGATGCTTACGCGGACGCTCGAAAGTCCCTTCGATGGGCTTTGCTTGCCGAAGCGGATTGACTCCTGACATAATCTTCAACCGATTGATAACAATGGCCGCATCGGGAATACACGGGGGCGGCTCCATTTCGCCCACACGCGCATCTGCTCCGGGCAATGCCCGTCTCGTATCAACGACCAGTTCCGATTGAGAGCGACTCAACATATACTGGAAAAGCCAATCCACGTAATCTACAGCTGTCGGTGTCTCGCTCACTTCGGGCTTCTTCTTGGTAAATAGATCCATTAGTCCCATCGCGTCTCTCCTGTTTTATATTTCAGAACACTAACATACCATAAAAAATTCTGGAGTATTATTTTGAAAGATTCCCTTGTATAGAAAAATTTCATGAAACCAACTAAAACAACAGAGAAGAACGTATCAATTTCGTCCAAAAATGTCCAGTGAATTTGTAATCGGTCAG
>CAZUAY010000161.1:0-9210 GCA_964618405.1 uncultured Lentisphaerales bacterium | reverse complement strand
TTTGATGAAACGGAGTCGCCGGGTGATCTCAATCAGGCGATGATGGAGATCGGCGCGTTGATCTGCCGACCTCGCAATCCCGACTGTATACGCTGCCCGCTTGAATCGTCGTGCAAGGCACGTCGGCGTGGTGAGCAGGAGCAGTACCCGAAACGACCGATCAAGATAAAGCCGCCAGTGCGTCATGCCGTAGCGGCTGTGTTGCGTCGCGGTTCGCACTGGCTCATGGTGCGTCGCCCCGAGGAGGGTCTGCTTGGAGGGCTTTGGGAATTACCAGGCGGATCGATTGAGGAAGGCGAGACCGTGGAAGCGGCAGTTTGCCGCTTGCTTCCAATTCAAACGGGCCTTGATGTCGTAATTTTGGCGTCGCTTGGAACGCTGAGGCACGGCTTCAGTCATTTCACACTGATGTTGCACATTGTCGAGGCGAGGCAGATTGGAGGATGTTGCAAGGCACCCCGCACAGGCGCTCTACGTTGGATATCGCCCAAAACTCTCGGCCCACTTCCTGTGGCTACTGCGCACCGGCGCGCGTTGGAACTATAAATTGTAATCGGGCAGTCGACGGGGGCCCCCCGTCACTGACCGATTACTTGTAAATTGGTAAGATTTCTTGATTGTTACGTTGAATTGGCGTAGAATACGGATAGTTTTTCTATAACGAATGATTTAGTTTTCAAGTCTAGTTTTCTGTTACCCACATGAGATATCGCTGTTTTCAGGTCATCGCCATTTCTGGATTGATAGGGATTTTGAACTTCCTGCCAACCCTCATTTTGGCTGAAGACGCGAGACCTTCTCAGGCTCGTGTTTGGGATGTTTTTACGCAACAGGCCTATCGGAGTGGAGCTGATACAGACTGGGACGGCATCAATGACAGCGAGGAGCGGCTGGGCAATATTCTCTGGGGCGACGTGACCGGGGCCGATGCCAGTTGGTATACAGGTGGCGGGGGCGAAACCGTAGTCGCGGCATGGACTGTGTCTGCCCCTGATTACGATGTACAACCTGTTTCGCTTCCTTTTGCCTTTCCTCTCGGCACGCAGTCGTGGACGCAGGCATGGATCGGCGTGAACGGAACGCTTGGGTTTGGAGCAGCACAGGCATCACTTCTGGCGCAACCCCTGCCGGCATTGGCTCTCGGTTCGAATCCCTTCTTCGCCATTTTCTGGGATCAGCTCCATCTTGATCCCACAGTGGGTGGGCGCGTCTGGACTTCAAGTCCTGATGTTGGACGCTTCGTTGTCTGCTGGGAGCACCTACAGCTTGATGGTCAGACTAATTCTTCAATTTCATTCCAAGCGGAGTTGCGTCAGGACGGGGAAATGTTTTGGTCTTACCGTGAGCTTGATGCCGCAGAAGCCAACGTTACGAACGGTGTCCTGGGAATTCAAGCCGACGGTTCAGGCTGGTGGATTCCTTCGGCGATGTTGTATTCTAATTTGACATTGCGGGTCACGTCGATTCGTGGGCTTTCGCCAAATGATGCTGATACCGACGGCGACGGGATTATCGATGGCATTGAGTTGTACTATTATCAACCCGATGCAGCAAACGGACGATATTTGAGCCCTGTCCGCCCCGATAACCCTGGTGACATTGATCGCGATGGATTGGAGGTCGAGCAGGAATATCTTTATGGGCGGCTCGACCCTTTCTATTGGGATACGGACGGTGATATGCTGAGCGATGGCTATGAAGTGAAGACGCGTTTACTCGCGAATAGTGCCGTCGGTATTCATGGGTTGCACGGGGACGCAGATGGCGATGGACTTTCCAATTATTTGGAACGTCTGCATCGATCACAACCGCGGCTCGCCGACAGCGATGGTGATGGCCGAAGTGATGCATCTGAAATCGCGGTGGGCTCTAATCCCGCTGGACCGGGTGGTGTGCCATCGGGTGTTTGGCTTGCCCCAGTGAGGTTCACCCTTGGCGATCCTGGGCTGGATGGGAAGACAGAGGCGTACGAAATGACTGTTGATGCGCTATCTGGGGATACGCGCAGTTTTACTTTCCAAAACACAAACTACGGCATCGTGCAGGCACAAGAACTTCAGCTTGCCATTGGGGGACGGTATCGGCTGGGCATTCATCATCTCGGTAGCGTGCGGAGTAGCGGAGGTTTTGTTGACTTGGATTATGAAGCAGGCGTTGCGGGAGTAGATGGAACGGTTATCCACGTTACCGACACATCGGGATTGCTTGGACGTCACCTTTCTTTTTCGCTCCTTCCTCCGGGAGTAGAGCCGTTCGACACGAATCGCTTTGCCACGGTCTGGGTGCAATCGCGTGTCTTGCCGGATGGGAGCATACCGGTTATCGATCCTGTTCTTACGCCACGAGTGTCTGCTTGGGCGGCTGGGCGAATTTCGACGGCAGGACCTGTCAATGCTAGTGAATTGAAAGATCCAGGCGTACTCGTGTTGCCAAACTATTCGGCGGTCATGGGATGGGTATTGCCGACAAAAATACGGTTCCATGGCCTCGGTGTTGAATCGGGTTGCACCCGATGGCTGCGCTTCAACAATCCGTCTCGGGTTTCTTATCAATTTCCCGGTATGGGTACTCCGCTTGTGCCCACTGGGTACGATGTGCAAATAACGGGATCTATCAGCGCCGATGCCGATGTCGAGTTGCGTGCGAATGGTACATGGCCGATTGGAATGACTGTTTTGGTTGAGTACGTGGTGAAGGATGCGGCAGGACAAGCTGTTATCGCACGCGAAGGTGTGCGCTTAATCGGGCAGGTGGTTACCGCGCTTGGCGATTCGCTGACGTTTGGATTTCGCAGACGTGCCGATGGAACCGAAGAGACACCACATTGGAATCGCCCGTGGCTCGTCTATCCTTCAGCGTCAGCATGGTCTGGGTTCTCGGGTAGCTGGTCAGATATCGCTTATCAGGGGTTCCGTGGCTACTTGAGGCGTGACTTGACAACTTCGGTGCCTTGGGCTGGACATCCAGCCAACGGGCATGGTCCAGATCACTGTGGCTATCCTGGGTGTTATACAACCGATATTACGAGTACGCTGGCTGATACCTCTCGGGCTTACCCAAGTTCTGCAATACAGGTGGGCCCATCGGATCTCGTCGTTTTTTATTTCATTGGTATGAACGATGTTATTGCTCGCCGTAGCGCCAAGACTATCTATTCAAATTGGGTTCAAGGCCTCAATAGCATTTTGGCAAAACGCTCGGGTTATGGCCGGACGCTTATTATTGGTGTTACGCTCCCGAAGATGAGCTCGAAATACGGCGGTTATTCGAGCGAATCGCAGAGCGTCCTGCTCGCACTCAATGCTAAAATTCGATCCCATACGTTCGCGGCACCGTATACAAGGTATGTCGTAGCTGATCTCGAAAATATTCGCCATGACAGTGATGACGATGGTTTGCACTTTCTCTCCGGTGGGTACGATCAGATTGAACAAGTTTATCGTCAAGCTATTCTCGGCGGATTAAAGAAGTAAGCAGAGAAGTCGCGAGTTGTTAGTCGCGAGTTGCTAGAATTCAAAAGCCATGAAACTTCATGAAAGGAGATTTGTATCATCAATTCAGAAACATCGAGTACGGTTCTTGGCTTGGTAAAGCCAAGCAAAAGGATTGCTCTGGCTGTGCTGCTCTTTTGCTTTTCCACAATAGATGTGTGCGTTGCTGATGCGCTACAGGACACAACGCTGCCTTTGCTTGTCGTGAAATCAGGTCGAGCGGGCTTCATTGATGCGAGCGGAAAACTACTGGTTACACCACGTTACGCAGTGTGTGGGCGCTGGAGCGAGGGACGTCTTTGGGTGCAGGGGCAAGACTCGCTCGGAACCTTTTTAGACGAGCGAGCAAAGCAAGTGTCGCCGATGCGGTTTTACGATCTTTCGGCGGTGAGACCGGAGCTTCCACTGCCTTGTATCGAAAAAGGTGTCGCCGTGACCGGAATGCCTGAAGGTGGATTCGGCTACATCGATGCACAAGGGCAAACGCTGGGCAGGACAACGCGAGCAGGAGCTTTTCAGCGCCAGGATGGCGAGTTATTGCTCTGCGTTGTCAGCAACCGAATCGGTTTCATCGACCGCTCAGGGAAAACGGTTATTCCAGCGCACTATGATGAGGCGACGCCTTTTTCAGGTGACCGCGCTGGAGTTCGGCAGGGAACGCGGTGGGGGATGATTGATGCGACAGGCGGCTGGATTGTAAACCCTGAATTTGAGAGCCTCCGCCCTGCATCAGATGACGTCCGAATCTGGGCGTACCAGCAGGGTGGGCGGTTGGGCGTGATTGATCGTACCGGTAAGAAATTTACGGACGCTCTCTATTCAGATGTCGGTGCTTTTTTGGGTGGTGCCATTGCAGTTCAGGGCTCAACGGGGTGGGGACTCGTGGCTGAAGATGGCTCAGAGCTAATTAAGCCTCAGTATGCCAGTCTCTGGCCGTTTGGAAAGGATGATAATTTGTGGATGGCGCAATTAGCTACAGGAAAGTGGGGTGTAGTTACCATAAACGGTCACGTACGCGCGGCCTGCAATTTTGATTTTATACTGGTGGGAACCCCTGAGATCTGGTTGGCGCAACAAAGTGGTTTATGGGGAGTTCTGGATCCAGAGACAGGAGGCTGGCGCTTGCCCGCGATGTTTAACCGTATTCTTCTACAGGAACCGCCGTTCAAAAACAAGGTGCTGGTTGAGCAAAGCAGTAGATGGGGACTTTTTGATGGCGAGACGGGCAAGCAGTTGATTGAAACACGCTATGAGCGCATCAGCCCATGGGGACCATTTCTTGCCGTCGAGAAAGAGGGGAGCCTAACGCTTCTGGATGCCGCGCTCAGCGAAGTGAGCTCATGGAAGGGTGATTTCGAGGGGCTTCCAGATTATGCGATGCTGACGGATGGTGCTGGCGTGCTCAGTACCGAGCAAGGGACGATGCGGATCACGCAAGACGGTAAAATGTCAATGAGCGAGTCTTCCGATGACCTAGAAGAGAAATTTCAACCCTGGCGAGGACTGACCCCCATTATGCAGGACGGGCTTTGGGGGTTGGTCGATTTAATCGGTAGGCACATCTTGCCTTGCGAATACGATACGATTGAGTGGGGTTTTGATGAAGCGGGGAGTCCACGATTCTACGGCATCGATCCAGAGCGGATGCCAGGTTTGGAAGCTTATGGTAGGTAGAGAGATGAAAACATTTACGTTAATAACAATTTTTATGTCGCTGTTGTTGCTGGGGGTATTTCCCATCACGAGGGCACATGCGGCACCTCCACCTTTGCCCGATTTTATCATTGAGGCGGTGTCTATTGATCCACTGAATGCCGTTGAAGGCATGCCGATAACGGTGACCGCTACCGTCAAGAATCAGGGCGACGCAGCGGGTTACGGACGCTACCTCGATGTCTGGGTCAACACAAATAATTATTCGCCGGTTTTTGGGGAAGTTGGCGACTGGTGGATCCGTGTAGAGTCTCTTGAACCTGGCGCTTCACGCACGATTGTTTCATCTCCAACCCCTGTACGAAGTTCTGGAACGAACCAACTCTTTGCCTGTATCGAATTTGAGAATTTGGTTTCTGAAAAAAATAATACGAACAACTGTTTTAGCCTCGGTTTCGTCGCTGCACCGATCTCGAGTCTTCTCGCCCCTGTTTACCGTTTCTGGTCACCTGTTTTCGGCGGGCATTTTTATACGATGAATGAAGAGGAGAAAAACAATATCATCGGAGGGCTTTCGGCCTACTGGACGTATGAAGGCATCGCGTATGATGCGTATACAAGCCAGCCGGTGGGGACGCTGCCAGTTTACCGGTTTTGGTCGCCCGTTTTTTCGGGACACTTCTACACGATGAATGAGGAGGAGAAGAACAATATTATCGGAGGTCTTTCAGCTTACTGGACTTATGAAGGTGTTGCGTGGTACGCTTACCCAACGCAGGTGGCTGGCACAGTTCCCATTTATCGTTTTTGGTCTCCCGTGTTTGCGCATCATTTTTTCACGGCCAGCGAGGAGGAAAAGAACAATGTCATCGCGAGGCTTTCGGCCTACTGGAGCTACGAGGGCATTGCTTATTATGCCTTCTCTTCGCGCTCGGTTTCGAATTCCAGAGCGCTCGGTTCTTCGATCGACGAGCGTGACGATGCGATTGTGCAGAAATCTGCCGCTGGCACTGCAATAGAACCTTCCTCCACTACCCTGAAATCCAGCGAGGCTGTTTCAGAGAGGACACGGGATGCTTCTGGAGCAGCGGGAGCTCAATGGGTGATACCTTCCAATTACGGCGACCTTGTTTTTCCCCTGTCGTATCCAGGGCACGAAGTAACGGCGTATGTCTACGATTCGGTTGAGGATTCGTGGGAATGTGTGCTCGTTGCCACAAATTCGCCAGAAAGGGTTGTTCTTAAAAACGCCCAATCGAACCATCGCTATTTGCTCGAAGTGTTCGTCGGCGATCCTGATGACAGCACCAAGCACAGTGTTCACAGGAGCTGGTTAGATAGCCAGCTTGATCCTCCTGATGAAATGAAAAAAAATAGGGAATCTACCGTGGAGGAGGAAGGTGTTGGATGTCCCGTGGTGCGTCTGGTAGCACCTGCTGCTGACGGTTCGCTGACAGTGAAGCTTTACTCTGCAACGCAGGGCGTTGTGCAGACGCTGTCCAGTATTTCTAGCGGCGATATCGTTGAACTACCGCTTTCCGAGTGGAACCTCTGGTACTGGATTGGCGGCTGGCGAGACTCCGACAACGAGCTGGTGCTCTCGATCTGGCTCCGCCATGAAACGGAAGAGTGAGGTTAGGGGTAATCGGTCAGCCATCGGGGGGAGGGGTCGGTAGCGGAATCGGGATCGAAAGGATACGGAATGGGATTTGGACACGAGAAGCTGGATGTGTATCGCGCGGCAATCGAGTACGTGGGGTGGGGCTATACCTACATACTTGCCCCTGAGCACGGATCAATTACAGATTACAGATTAGGGGTAAAAACGAATCCATTTTTCAGTCATAAAGTATATAATTAGAAGTAGGTTGCTGTAGAATCGCGTGTGAATTTCTTGTCCTTAGTTCCTCCATGCATAAAGGATTTCATGAAAAAAATATTTTGCCGCTTTCTTGTATGTTTATTGTTTTTAGCCCCTTTTGTAGCCATCGCTGACTACTATACTGCCCCCTACACCTATACCGTTAGCGACGGCAAGGCCACGATTACAGGGTTTACCAACTCGTATTCGGGAGCTTTATCTATAACGAGTAGACTGGGAGGTTTTCCCGTTACCACTATCGGGAACTATGCGTTTAAGGATTGTGAAGGTTTGACTAGCGTGACAATCTCCACCAACGTCACCACGATTGGCGATGGTGCGTTCTCTTCTTGTACAACCCTGACTAACGTGACGATTTCTTCTAGTGTCATCTTGATCGGCGATAACGTGTTTTCTGGCTGTTATGGTCTAACCAACATCGTTGTTGAAGTTGCTAATCCTGTTTACAGCAGTGTGGATGGAGCGCTGATTGACAAGAGCCGCACGACACTCATTCAGTGTCCTGGGGGCAAGGCTGGCGAGTATACAATCCCGTCCAGCGTCACCTCCATCGGTGTCTCTGCCTTTTCTGGTTGCACCCGACTGACCCATGTGGTGATCTCCACCAACGTCACGTCCATCGCCGTTTCTGCCTTCTCTTGCTGCACCAGCCTGACCCGTGTGACGATCCCCTCCAGTGTCACCTACCTCGGCCACTCTGTGTTCTACGGGTGCACTAGCCTGACCAGCGTGACAATCCCCTCCAGTATTACAGTCGTCAGCGACTTCGTGTTCTACTCCTGCTTGAGTTTGACCAGCGTGACGATTTCTTCTAACGTGGTCGCCATCGGCGACAGCGCGTTCGATGGCTGTGACAGCTTGTCCCGTGTAACGATCCCCTCCCGTGTGACCTCGATCGGCGCTGATGCGTTCTCGAGATGCTTCAGCCTGACCAGCGTTCTGTTCAAAGGAAATGTGCCTTCATCGGCGGGCTCCGATATCTTCCGTTTCGGGAGCTATCCCACCGTCTATCGCGTGGCCAGTGCTACGGGTTGGGAATCCTTTTTTGCTGGTCGCCCTGTAAAAATATGGGATGGCGTGTCCATCACGCCGAGATCTTCTGTTGTTTATCGGTTCTGGTCTCCTGTCTTCAGTGGGCACTTCTTCACGATGAATGAGGAAGAGAGGAATAATATAATCGCAGGGCTTTCGGCCTATTGGACTGATGAGGGTGTTGCATACGTAGCCTATACCGATCAGGAGGAGGAAACTCTGCCGGTTTACCGATTCTGGTCGCCCGTGTTTAGAGGACATTTTTATACGATCAATAAAGAAGAAATGAGAAATGTCATAGGGCACCTTTCGGCCTATTGGACTTACGAGGGGGTCGCTTGGTATGCCTATCCTACGGCGACGACCAACAGCACGGTTCCCGTGTATCGTTTTTGGTCTCCGGTATTTTCTCATCATTTTTTTACGGCGAGCGAGGAGGAGAAGAGCAATATTACGGGTGATGCTGGGCTTTCGGCCTATTGGCGGTATGAAGGAATTGCGTACTATGCCATTCCCCCACGCTCGGTTCAGGATTCCAGAGCGGTGGATGCTTTGACAGATCCGCTTGACTTCGGGGCTATGCCACAGTCGGTGAATTGTACTGCGGCGTTGTCCGAAGCAGAGACGCCGTTAATCGATAGAGCTGAGGTCTCGGAACGCTCTGGGATGGGGCTGGGCGATGTCGTCTTCCCGTTGTCGTATGCAGGCGGTGGGGTCAACGCCTTCATTCTCGATTACGCCACGGACAAATGGACGTGTATTGTCAGTAATAGTGAATTGAAAGCAGAGGCCGTGTTTACGGGCGTGCAGCCGAACCGAGACTACCGGATCGAGGTGTGGGCAGATGATTCGGCGGGATCGGATGCGGTATCCTTACATGCAAGCTCCTTCAGATGGCAGCTTGATCCTCCGGCGACGTTGGACAGCGGCGTGGCCTCGTCTGAAGACGACGCTAGCGTGGGTGCCCCGGTGGCAAGACTGAAGACGCCTGCTACTGACGGAACGCTGACGCTGAAGCTCTACTCATCGTCGCAGGGTGTTATCGAAACACAGGAGAAAATTTCGGGTGGCGATGCAGTCGAATTCAGTCTCCCGGCTTGGAACCGCTGGTACTGGGTCGGCGGCTGGCGCGATTCTGACAACACGCTGGTG
>CAZUAY010000160.1:0-9233 GCA_964618405.1 uncultured Lentisphaerales bacterium | reverse complement strand
TAGCAACTAGCGACTGTAATCGGTCAGGCACAGCCCCTGTGCCTGACCGATTACATTGTCACGGCGTTTTCAGTTTGCGCCATGCCATTGCGATATGATACACTTTCTCGCACTAAGGCAATCCGAATTTTAGCACCGTAGGTGAAATAAAAATGATCACGTTTAGCAAGGAATTAAGAGGGCGTTCTCTGCTCTCACTTACCGATTTTACAGACGACCAGATGATAGAGGTGATCGACCTCGCTATCGCACTCAAAAAAAGGCGCGATGCCGGCACGCGAGGCGATCTTTTACGTCGTCGAAACATTGCATTGGTTTTCGAAAAAGGGTCGACACGCACCCGTTGCGCAGCCTCAACCGCAGCGCGCGAGGAGGGTGGTAACATCGAGTATCTAACGCGCAGTGATACCCATTTCGGCGTCAAGGAGTCCGTCAAGGACACCGCCCGTGTACTCGGGCGCATGTTCGACGGCATTCTTTTCCGTGGATACGCACAGAAGACGGTTGAACAGCTCAGGGACTTTTCGGGCGTTCCGGTTTGGAACGGCCTGACGGACGAGTTTCACCCCACCCAAGTTCTCGCCGATCTCATGACCCTCAAGGAAGCGTTTGGCGACATTCGGGGCCGAAAGCTCGTCTACATCGGCGATGGTCGCAACAACGTGGCGAATTCCCTCATGATCGGTTGCGCAATGGCTGGTGTCAACTACGTCAACTGTACGCCCAAAGAGCTGATGCCACGAGCTGATTTCGTCAACGAAGCAATCGCACGCGCAAAAGTCAATGGTGCTACCGTTTCCGTCATGAATGACCCCCAGGAGGCGGTCAAAGGCGCTAACGCGTTGTATACCGATGTTTGGGTCTCGATGGGCGAAGAAGACAAGAAAGCCGAGCGCATCGCCCTCCTCTCCCCGTATCAAATCAACATGGATCTCGTTGAAAAAACCGGGAACAAAGATGGCGGACTCATTTTTCTGCATTGCCTCCCTGCTTTTCACGACAACGACACCGAAACCTCACGCGAAACTGGTGCAATGGAGGTGACAAACGAGGTTTTTGAATCCTCGTTCTCGAAGGTCTTCGATGAAGCCGAGAACCGCATGCACACCATTAAAGCTCTTTTCGTCTCGGCCCTCTCGGACTGAGCGAATGAATACCATAACCGCCCTCAACCCCACGGAACCTCATGCATATAACAGAATGTCATTGGCCTGAATTCCAAAATCTCACCATGCCGGAGAAGGTTGTCTGCCTTTCGCGCGAGGATGGAGCGCCTTTTCACACGCTCTTCGCCCAGCAATTCGACCGCAAAATCCTCGACCGACTCTGCAGATTAGCAACGGAAATACGAACCATCGCCAAGACACGCAATGGCATGTGCTTTCTCCAAAGCCTGCTGAGTCACAAACGCGCGATGCTCTATTTTTCCCAGCCCAGCTCCCGCACCTTCCTCTCCTTCCAGTCCGCATGCCAGATCCTCGGCGTCAAAACGGGTGAAGTTCGAGACACCTCGACCTCTAGCGAATTTAAAGGTGAGTCTCATGAGGACTCCATCCGCACCTTCAGTTCTTATTTCGACTTCATCATCATGCGAACACTCGAAAAGGGGCTTGCGGAACACATGGCGTGGACCCTCTCCAATTCTGAACGTCCGGTTCCCATCATCAATGCAGGCTCTGGCAAAGATCAGCATCCGACGCAAGCCCTGCTCGACATCTATACGCTACAGCGTAGCTTCGAACGTCGTGGCGGCCTCCGAGACCGCTCCGTGATGTTTGTCGGCGATCTCGCCCGAGGAAGAACCGTTCGCTCACTATCAACCTTATTGCTCAACTACGAAAATATTGAACAAATCTTCGTCGCTCCCGACCCACTCCAAATCGGTCAAGACATCCTTGATATGCTCACCGCACGAGGCGTGAAGTGGACCGTTTCTTCAAAGATGACCGACTACCTCCCAAGGGTAGATGCAATCTACATGACACGCATCCAAGATGAATGGGATTCAAAAAAGGGTGAGAGCGACTGCATCGATACCTCCACTTTTAAGATCAGCCCTGAAGAAATGCGGCTGTGTAAGCCCGATGCAATCCTGATGCACCCGCTACCGCGTCGCGACGAAATTTCTATCGAGGTTGACCGCGACCCCCGAGCCATGTACTGGCGCCAAATGCGCAACGGCATGTGGATCCGCGCCGCCCTCATTGCCTCAACGTTCGACTGCGCATCGCGCATCGATGAATTTCACCGAGAGAATCTCTAAACATGAACCCAATTTTAGCCAATATCCTGTTCCAAGCCTTCTACACGTCCGGTCTCGTCAACAAAATCATCGTCTTCGCATTGATTTTGCTTTCGCTCTACACGTGGATGACCCTCATGGGCAAAGGAGCGGACTTGAACATCATCAACCGCAAAAATGCGGCCTTCCGCAAAAACCTAAAGAGCCGCCCCCACCCGGCCCATCTCTACCTCGAGGCGGAAGGTGCTTTCGCCCCTGGCATTCCCGCTGCTGCAATCTATTCAGCAGCCATGAAGGAACTCCTCGACATCATGCGGATCAAAGGCATTCCGGACGAACACATCCATGCGTGGCGTCCCGGCATGTCCGGCGTCGCTCTGTCCGAAACAGAGATGGCCACGATCAAAGCCTTAGCTGAAGGAGAACTTTCTGAGCAAATTCTCTTCATTGAGTCCAGAATGTCATCTTTAGCCACGCTTACGACAACAGCACCCTCTCTCGGGCTTTTCGGAACCGTCTGGGGCGTCATGGAATCCTTCATGGCGATGACCTCCGCAGGCTCCGCCATGATCACCAGCGTCGCTCCCGGTATTTCCGGTGCGCTTCTCACAACCGTTCTCGGACTATTCGTTGCGATTCCGTCGTCTATTGGATACAACACACTAGGCGACAAGGTTAAGTCCACAATCGTCAAAACCGAAAACTTTACTGACGAACTGATGTCGAGCATCGCCCGCATCTACGTTTTCGGAACGGGAGAAGCCTGACCATGTCACGCCGCCACCGCAGTACCGTTCGCACCATGTCGGATATGAACCTCACGTCCATGATGGATCTGACGTTCCTCTTGCTCATTACCTTTATCATCACCTTCCCGCTCATCGAACAGGGCATCCCTCTCAACCTTCCAACCGGCAAGACGCAGGTCTTGGAAACCGATGATAAGCCAGCCGTCGTCTCGGTGGATAAAGAGGGCCGAATCTTTCTCGGTGTCGAAGCGGTAACGCTCGACACGCTAGAGCTGAAGCTCCGCACGATGCAGACAGAAAACCCCGACCTTCGCATCACCCTCCGAGGCGATGACGACGTCCACTACGGCGCCATCGTTGCCGTTGCACGCTTAGCGACCTCGATCGGGATCAAAAAAATGTCCATGGCCACCAAAGAATAGTGCCAAACGAAATCTCCACTTCATGACTTCTCCTTACAACAAAAGCTTTAAAATCTCGCTGGCAGTGCATGCTGTCGGCCTAACGCTCTTGTTTGTCGCGGGCCTGTTCAGAGGTTGTTCTTGTATTCCTAAAAAACAAAAGATCGATCTCGTTCCGATCGAATTCACGGTCGCCATTCCCGAGGAATATTTGCAAAACAATCCCAAAGACTCAGAACCAGTCGAGGAGCCGATTAAGGAAAAGGAAGAGGTCAAAAAACCCGATCCAATTCCAGAGAAAGTGAAGGAGAAAGATCCAGATCCGGAACCAGAAAAGGTCAAGCCACCTCCTAAGCCCAAGCCAGAAAAAGTTCCGGTGGTGAAAAGCGAGAAGATCAAGGTCATCAAGAAAGAAGAGAAAAAATCGCCCAAAGAAATCATCAAACTTCCACCGAACATCAAACCGGTCAAAATTACAGGGCCAAAACTCACACCCGAAGAAATTGCGAAACTGTTGAATATGGGCGCAACCGTGTCGGATCACACGTCCATTCCGGGCGAAAACGAACGGTGCCTCCTTTCCATCAAGCAAGCACTCTATGCAGCTTGGATCAGACCCTCGTCTGAATACAAGACGGGGCGTTCAGCGGAAATTGAAATCACGCTTGGATCCTCAGGTGCTGTTCTCAAACATCGTCTGGTAAAATCATCGGGGAACGCAGTCTTAGATCAATCAGCAATGGATGCAGCCGCAGCGACATCGATGTTCTCGCATCTCACACCTGGGTTCCTACGTGAATATCCCAAAGTGACAATAGAATTTGAACTTCAATAAAACAGAGAGGATTTATCTCATGTCTACAAAAAAAATCTCCACCCTTTTAGTCGCCCTTTCATTTATGACGGGTGCTCTGGCCATTCCTCCTCCTCGCCTGCCTCTGCCTGAACCAGCCCATGTGGAACCCAACATTCTCTCAGATTACGAGCGCAAGGTCGTGACACTCGAAATGCAAAATCTCACCAAAGAAATTGGTCTTGCACGCAAAGAGGCAGCTAAAGATCCCTCCCTAGATGACACAAAAAAAGAAGTAGAAGAAGCTCGTAAAAGCAAGGACTTGAAACAACTCCGTGATGCTAAACGCAAGCTCAGCGACATGACCGAAACGATTCTTTACCAGCAGGAAGGTATGCCAGCAAAAATCAAGCGTCTTCTTGAGGTTGGCAAACTCCTCGAATTCGACACCCAAAAGCAGAAAGAAATTCGTCGGCGCAAAGGAACTGCATTCCAATAATCTCACCACCACAATGTCCAAGACCATCTCAACACCTCAGCAAGTGGCCCACTTCCGAGAATCTCTAAACGTCGTACCAGTCCATAATGCGGGTGCAGTCATATTAAAGGGTAAAAATCCTAACGAAATCGTAGTTGAGGTTACCTTAGCGTATGAAGGCTTTATGATGAAGAGCCTCCATAAAATGATCAAGATGCACAACAAAAAACGCTATATTCTTGATGGAATCGGAAAAATAATCTACGAATCCGTTGATGGGAAAAAGACCTTCGAACAAATCATTGATGAATTCGCCGCACGCGAGAAACTCACTTTCTTCGAATCCCGTGCGCTCCTCGGCCAATACTTTCAGACGCTTACCCGTCGCGGTGTCATTGTCGCCACTCTGCCACGCGAATAAGGCCGAATAACGTAAGCAGGAATTTTATTCGTCTTCCAAAGATTTTCGCAAGACTTCAACGCAGAATCCAGCTCCCGATGGCGTATCATTTTAGTCCCTTTGCGACGCCACCCCTGCTCCAGCAAGTCCTACTTCAACCTATCGGCATGCATTTTTTAATCTTGAACTCGTATGGTTCAAGATTAAAACAAAGAAGCCGTAGAAAAAGAACGAATTCCGAATATCAATTCATTTTTTGAAAAAATATTCAAACAAAGTGAATAGAGGGTATCCGAGAAGCGTCTAAAGGATGTAGCACAACTAGCAAGCGTATCAAACGAAAGGGATCACTATGAAAAAAATATCTTACATCGCACTCATGGCAGCTCTGGCAGTCGCAGCAATGCCGTTCACGGTTCAAGCTCGCCCTCACCATAGCAGTTCAGGCGCCGTCATCGCAGGATTAGCCGTGGGTCTTGGGATCGGCATCTTGTCGGCAACGGCCTCACAGCCTACAACTGTTGTTTATCAACAGCCAGCGCAAGTTGTGTACCAACAGCCAGCGCAAGTTGTGTACCAGCCTGCACCGGTTTTCTACCAACAACCGCAGGTTGTTTACCAAGAGCCGCAGGTTGTCTACCAGCCCGCGCCGGTGGTTTACCAGCAACCGCAGATCATCTATCAGAATGTTCCGCAGGTGATCTACACGCCGCCGAGCCAGACCATCATCTACCGCGAACCGGTACGTTACTTCCCGTCTTACCCGAGTTACCACCACCGACCTCACTATAATTATCGTGCGCCTTCCTATAATTATTGCCCACCCCCATCGAGGCCCTCGAGCCATCGTGGAACACAGGCTGGGCCAAACTACGGACCGCCACCGTCGTCGCACCGTGGCAATGGACTGCGCAGACGCTAAAACCGACCCGTAATTCTGTTAACTAAAAAAAGGCGGCGGGAGCAATCCCGCCGCCTTTCTTATTGTCGTTTACTGTCCGACTACTTGGCCTCGTTCGCCTCGCGTGCTGCGATGTCTTCCATGGCGGCACGACGGCTGAGCTTGATGCGGCCACGGTCATCGACCGCGATGCACTTCACCCACATCTTATCACCAACCTTGCAGACATCCTCAGTGGCGCGGATGCGTTGATCGCTGAGCTCGCTGATGTGGCAGAGTCCATCGATCCCTGGCAGAATTTCGACGAAAGCGCCGAATTCCTTGATTCCGCTAACCGTTCCTTCGTAGATCATCCCCTCTTCTGGCTCGGCAACGATCTTGTTGACCTCGCGGCGGGCGCATTCCATTGCTTCCTTAGACGTAGCAAAAATGCTCACCGTTCCATCATCGGTAATATCGATCTGTGCGCCAGAAAGGGCCGTGATGCCACGGATGTTCTTGCCGCCCGGACCGATCAAAGCACCGATCTTGTCGACCGGGATGTTGATCGTTTCGATGCGAGGAGCATACTGCGAGAGTTCGGTGCGCGGGGTTGCAATGACAGTTTCCATGTAGTCGAGGATCTTCAAGCGGGCGTCATGCGTGCGCTTGAGTGCCTTTTCGACCGTGTCCCACGTCAAACCGCGAACCTTGAGGTCAACTTGGAAGCCCGTGATACCGTCACGTGTGCCACCGATCTTGAAATCCATGTCGCCGCAATGATCTTCCGCACCGAGAATATCGGTCACGAGGATCTTCTTGCTTTCGTCTGCTGTGCAGAAGAGGCCGCAAGAAATTCCCGCGACGGGCTTCTTCATCGGAACGCCGGCATCCATCAGCGCCAAGGTTCCGACACAAATCGAGGCCATCGAAGATGAGCCGTTCGAGCCCATGATCTCGGAAACAAGACGGATCGAGTACGGATAATCGGTTGGGATCATCGGCACAAGTGACCGTTCTGCAAGGGCACCGTGACCAATTTCACGACGGCCTGTGTTGCCCAGGCGGCCCACTTCGCCCACGCTGTACGGAGGGAAGTTATAGTGCAAAATGAAAGCCTTGGAGGTTGGGCCACCAGAAAGAGCATCGAGTTCTTGCGCATCCTTCATGGTTCCGAGCGTCACCACGCCGAGGGACTGCGTCTCTCCGCGATTGAAGACGGCTGAACCATGGGTTCTCGGAAGCAGAGCAACCTGACCATAGAGGCCGCGGAGTTCGTCTTCGCCACGTCCATCGATGCGCTTGCCGCGTTCGATGATGTTCATGCGAACAGAGTCGATCTCGAACGCGTCGAACATGGATCGGAAAGCCTCCTCCGTCATTTCGGGGAACTTCACCAGCATGTCAGCCTTGAGGCTAGCCTTGAGCTCACTCACGGCGGACTGGCGTTCCATCTTGCCCTTGATCAACAAGGTCTCGGAAAGCTTCGCTCCAGCGATCTCGCGAGCGGCCTCGAAATACGTCTTATTACAGACATCGCCATCGACGATCACCTTTTCCGCCAAGCCGAGCTTCTGGCGAAGTTCCTTTTGGATCTGGATGATTTTGACGACGGCTTCGTGGCCGAACTTCAGCGCGACGAGGAAATCCTCTTCCGAGATTTCGTTAGCGCCGCCTTCCATCATCAAGAAACGATCGCTCGTACCGCTATAAAGAAGGTCGAGATCGCCATTCAGACGTTCTTCATGCGTCGGGTTGAGAATCAACTTACCATCAACACGGCCAACGCGCACGGCGGCGATTGGACCGATGAAGGGAACTTCAGAAATGTGCAACGCGGCCGAGGCGGCGACGAGGCTGAGGAAATCCGGCTCGTGAACGCCATCACAAGAAAGGAGCGTATTGTTAATCTGAAGCTCGTCGTGGTAACCATTCGGAAACAACGGACGAATCGGACGATCGGTCAGACGCGCTGTCAGAATTTCTTTCTCGCTTGGGCGAGCTTCGCGCTTAAAGTAACCGCCTGGGAAACGACCGGCAGCATAATACTTTTCGCGATATTCCACTTGAAGTGGAAAATAGTCAATACCTTCACGCGGCGCGGCCGTCGTGACGGCTGAGAATACAACCGTATCACCGAGGGTGACGGTTACAGCGCCTGCTGCTTGAAGGGCCAAAAGGCCGGTTTCGATGGTGAGGGTCTGCTCGCCAATTTGCGTGCTGACCGAAACAGTGTCTTTCATAATCGGACGACTCCTTGTCGCGGCAAGCCAATCCAGAGTGTTCTGGATCTTTGGCGCAAAGCACCGAATAACCGCCGCTGCTTTAGTTGTTTGGGCCCTTCACATTATGAAAGACCACAGTTCCGCACGCGACGTGCGCACGGAACCCTGTTCGTGACCTACACCCCTGTGGCGCAGGCCGGCATGATCTGTCTTAGCGACGGATGCTGAGCTCTTTAATAAGAGCCTGATAACGCGGCTCTGCAGTGCGCTTGAGGTAATCCAGAAGCGTACGACGGTTATTGACCATCTTGATGAGACCACGGCGGGAATTTTGATCCTTGCGGTTCAACTTGAGATGCTCGGTCAAATGCTCAATCTTCTTGGTGAGGACGGCAACCTGAACATCGCAAGAACCAGTATCGGTTTCGTGGATCTGGAACTGCTTGCGGACTGACTTGGTATCGACTTGACTCATGACTTTGTTGTCACCTTTGAATTTTACTTGATCTTGATGTTTAACAGGCGACAATTATACCACATTTAAACACAGCTTCGCAACTGCTAAAATACGATTTTACAACGTCGTTGCATGACGCCATAAGTCCAATCGAGAAAGCTAACACAAACGACATATCAAGGTCAATAGCCATAAAATAAAAAACGCAATCGGTTAGGCACCGGGGGGTGCCCCCCGCTGACTGCCCGATTACAGTCGCTAGTCTCTAGTCGCTAGTGGCAGAATGTCATATCAGCAGAACTCACGAATTTTTGGGGTTTCCGGTGTTTTGTGTCGCAAGTTCAATTCCCCCTTTTTAGTCCTCCGCGCGGCTACGCCGCGAAAAAAAGATGGGGTAACTTTTTTGCATCCCAAAAACTTTGTCGCGAACTTTGGCGCAAACTTTGTCGAAGACAGGAGAAGTCTCACGCGAAGACGCCTGCCTGTGCAGGAACGGCAGACGAGCGAAGCAAACGGAGAACGGGTTTTCCAACCCGTTTTCGTACACGGGTTAGAAAACCCGTGCTCCGTTCGTTACGACCACTGCTTAGCGAAACTCGAAGTTATAG
>CAZUAY010000159.1:0-9247 GCA_964618405.1 uncultured Lentisphaerales bacterium | reverse complement strand
TCTTAACAAGGGGCCGATGGGTGTCGTCAGCCCCGTGGACACGCTCTGATTTCCCCATCGCCCCCTCCCCCGAATCGTTCACCCTCGACATCACCCCTTCTGGCCGGTATGAGACTGACGGAATACTGGAATGATGGAATAGTGGAAGAGTGGGTTCATGGGATTGTACCGGGATGGCTGCCATGCCGTCCGTACGTGCGGCGCGGGTGACACAGCGCCCTCCCATCGTTCCACCATTCCAGCAGATTTGTGAATCGGGCGGCGCCCGCTGGCCTTCTTCCCCGCCTTGTATGCAGTGCGCCGCTCCTGAACCGAGAAGCCGATTCGTGGTCGGGCAGGCACATCGGTCTCCGGCTCGGGCGGCGGTGAAAGAAGCTGCATGATTTGCTGGATGATGTCCGAAATCGCATGCTCGTGCGTGTCCGGCCGTTCGGTCAGCGTGCGCTCCAACTCGGCCAGCTTTCTGGCCAAGTCCCGCTGCTCCGTGAGCATCGAGCGCATGGCGACAAAAGCCCGAACCACGAACACACTCATCTGCACCGCCTGCGGACTGCGGAGCACCATCGACGCCATAATTGCGCCATGCTCGGTGAAGGCGAAGATCGCCTGATTCTATTTTTTATTTTTATTGCTCATGACCTTCTAAATTGCCTTGAGTTTATCGGCAAGGTGGTGCTTGAGGTTCCACTTCTTGGTGGTGTCGAGGGCGAGTTCAAGGCAGATGAAGAAGTGGTCGTTGTGATTCTGGAAGTAATCGACGGTCTCAGGGGCGATGGCGAGGTCGAGACAGAGAAGGCTTTGCTTGTGCGAATCGCGGATCAGAACGACTTCGTTTTTCGTGAATTCCGGTTGCGGCGTGATGCTGTAGTCGAGCATGAAGCCTTGCTTGAGCAGCACTTCGTCGCGAACCTTCTCCTTTTCAAGCTGAAAGAGAAAAGACTGCTCCTTGTCGGCGATGTACTTCTGAAGCAGTTCAACATTTACATCTTCGGCTTTCTCTGGATCAGGCGTAAAGTCCACACGCGGAAATACAGACTTCGCAAGCTTGTAGACCTTAAAACCTAGCGAGTCGGCGAACTGCCGTTGAGGATCACTGGGGAATAAACCTTCTGCTTCCTGCTGAATCTTCATGACTACACGTTTTGCCCGTTCTACCGTTATGTCACTAATTTTCTTGAATCCGGCTTTGAAGGCGGGGCTGTTTTCGGCAATGATTTCCGGCAACTGCACAAGAATGAATTGACGATTACCTCCGTCAGCTTTGTTAAGCTCCATTACAGCCTGTGCAGTCGTTCCGCTACCAGCAAAGAAATCGAGGATAATTTCGCCTTGTTGCGTTGCAACAAAAGCCAAATCTCGGATGAGTGAAACGGGTTTCGGATATTCGAGGAGTTGATCGCCTAGTATGTCTCGTAATTCCTGTGTTGCTTCCGTATTCAACCCCGCCGTCCATCCAGATAAATCATTTGGTAATCGGTCGCCACCTTTTGCTTGGACCCAAGTTGAAACGGGATTTGTTTCGCCGTCGTCTATTGCAAAACGTGTCTTATAACGTGGTCTCGACATTCGAGAATTCGCAGAACTGTCAGGCCAAATAATGTTCTCACCGTCAATTTCAAGTTGCATTGAAGTCGGCTCAAACCGCCAAACGCGCTCTTCGGGTGGCCAATACTCCGTGCCATCACTCGTAGACTTGATGGCATAATACTGATTGGGGCGCATCTCCTTAGTCATGCCTACTGTTAGATCTGTACTCCGATACTTACTCTTCACGTCTGAAAATGGAAAATCTGAGGCTCGACGATCAAAGCCACGCAGTTTCAAGGTTTCTATCTGACGCGCATAAGCGACGATATATTCGTGGTCTGGCGAAACGGGATTGTTGCTCATTCCTGTCGCAAGACGTCGGCGGCGAACAAACGTGGCAATGTGGTTCTCCTCTCCAAAGACTTCTGACATGACTTTAACGAGATTGATCAGTTCTCTATCATCAATACTCACAAATATAACCCCATCTGGTCTTAGTAAGTACCGTGCGGCGAGCAATCGGCTATGCATCATGGAAAGCCAGTTAGAATGGAAGCGGCCGTCGCTATCTGAGTTAGAATCGACCTTGATACCACCATCGGTGACGCCTGTCTGTTCCCAGTAGGGTTTTTGGCCTTCGGCGAAGCGGTCGGAGTAGACGAAGTCCTTGCCGGTGTTGTAGGGCGGATCGATGTAGATGCACTTGATCCGTTCGCGGTAGGCACAATTGAGCAACTTGAGGACTTCGAGGTTTTCTCCTTCTATGATCATGTTGCCCCCAGCCTTGTCGGGATTGACGGAGCGTTCGGGATCGTACACAAGCGCGGCGCGGCTGGGCGTGAAGGCTTCTCGTTTGGATGACGTCTTGCCGTACCAGCGGAAGTCGTAGCGTTCCGACTCGGTGACGAGGGCGGGATCGACAATTTTCTTGAGCTCGTCAATGTTAAGGCGGCCTTCATTTGAAAAGAGGTCGGGAAAAAGCCGCTTAAGTTCAGCAAGGCGCTCGGCGTTGATGTCCGGAGAAGAAACGGCTGAAAGTGGGTTGGTATCAGATTTGCTCATAAGGGTGCTTTCTTAATGAAACTGTTCAGTCCGGCCTGTTTTCTAATCCCATCGAATTCGATGGGATTAAAACCCAGATTATGTCGATCTCCTTTGCCGATCTCGATCATTTCGGTGATCTCAACGAAATGATCTTCGACGCGCTGGCCGTTGTTGAAACAAGGGGTAAAGGCTTTTTTAATCACCGCTGTCATATCAGACCCTTTCCTTGAAATCGGCTTTGAAGTCTTTGACTGGGGCAACGTAGGCGTCTCGATCCACGTCTTGCGGTGGTGGCGGAGTCTTGCTGTAGGGAAGCGGGGTGACGGTGCGGATGCCGATGGCAGCGAAATGCCGCATGGCGCACTCGATGCGGCGACGCTCGTCTTCGGTTAGCGCATGGGTGTCGTGGAGGTCGTTCGTGCCCTTGGTCTCGATGATGAAGTGGAAGGTATCGCGGTCGCCCGTCTTGTTGAGCGAGGGACAGCGCAAGACGAGGCCGAAGTCTGGCGTGTAGTTCCCAAAAGGTGTCGGGATTTCATAGAAATCGGGGAGCTTGATGAAGCAGAGAACCTGCGGATCGTTATCGGCGGCCATTGCAAAGTTACGTTCAATCGAGCTGTTAGAATCGCAGAAGACGCCATCATAAATGCCGCGGTTTGGCGTCGGCTGAACGGGCATGTACTTCGAGACGATATCTTCGAATTGGTCCAGCGGATAGAGATCGCCGGTTGGCTCGTAGGAAAGTCCGCGGAGCTTTTCCTCAAGTTCGATACGACAGAGGATGTTAACGGCGACCTGTGTATAGGCGTAGGGATTGCGGGCCATTTCCTTGAGATTGGTGAGCTGACGCAGAATATTGAACACAAGGGGATAGGAAAGCCCAGTATTCTCGCTCCACTCTTCAACAATATCCAGGGGTGAAAACACCCCTTTGAGAGAAATGGTCTCACTCCCCTTATGAGTGTGATCAAGTCCGTTCAGCGAGATTGACTGAATGCGGTTCAAGGCTATTTCCGCTTGGTAAGCGGGGACTCTGATGCGGTTAAGCTCATCGACAGCGCGGCGGATGATCTCATCTTCGCGGAAGCTGACGACATAGCGAGTTTTGCGGGCGAGGTTGTTCCAGAATGCTTTGAACTCGGCACCCTCGAAGAGCGTCTTGTTGCGACGGATGCGTTTAGCGGAACTCTTGCCTTTGGGTTTATTGCGCAGATTGCTTCCGGCAGCCGTGGTGCCGTAGACTTCCTTCGTCCTTGATGTAGTTGTCGACACGATCGATGAAGATCAGAGAGAGGCATTTGATGCCGAGGGGAGCTAACTTTACTTTTTTTTCAAAATGCCGGCGGATTAGCCATTGAAGTTGTTGGCGGAAAAGTCCGGTAAAGTCGGCAGCGCGTTCCTTCTCAATGAGCTCGACGCCATTGGTGAACTTGAGATGCCAGAGCTTATCGTGCAGGTTTTTCCAGATGCGTTCGATGGTATAGTCACTGTAAGAGATGTTCCCAGACTTCTCGGCAATGTTATCATTCGGTTTAAGCCAGTTTGATTCCTTCAACTTAAACCCCTCCCCGCTCTTTCGCCAGAGGTTGATTTTCGCTTTCGGATTGGCCCCACCCTTAGCATCAACCGACATGAGTTCTAATTTCAGCGTGGCCTCGTCGTTCTTTTCTGCAACGGACAGAACTTCAATCTTCTTAACCATTCCTTGTCTGTAGGCATCGAATGGAGTCAGCCGATAGAGGAGGTTCCGGAGGATCTTGTGCGTGGCAGAGTAGCGCAACTTGACCAAGGGGTTTAAATCCTTGAGTTTTTCAACGGCTGCATCGGTGTCCATGCCTTCCTGAGGCTCATCCATGATAATAACGGGCTGGCACTTCCCAAGGGCTTTGAGGTAGGTCAGTCCATCGAATGAATCGTCTCGACCCTGTTGGTTGATGATACGATCATCGCTGATGATGGCCTGAATCGTCATGACCATGATCTGCGGTTGTGTGTCTTCGATGAAATGACGCAACCGCGATAGCTTGCCACTGTCGTACTCAAAGCACGCTGGGGTAAACCCGTAGCGTTCGGCTAGCTGATCCTTAAACGATTCGAACGTGGAAAGAGCACCTTCTTTGATGGCGATGGACGGCACAAGAATGATGAACTTCGTGAGTCGATGATGCTGAAACAACTCGTATATCGTGCGGAAATAGACCAGCGTCTTTCCTGTACCCGTTTCCATTTCAATGCAGATGTCGTTCTCGGGGCAAAGCTTCGCATCTTCCTCGGCAATTCCGTTTTCGGAAATGATCCGAAGCTTGTTCTGATGAATTTGCTCGGGCGTGAGGTCCGTGACGTTTGCCTGAATACCGAAAAAGTTGGCGTTATCAAACGAGTTCTTAACTTGTCCTTCCAAAATAGTAGTTGCCGTGTCGATGGCACGACGCTGGTAATCCAAGTCTTCAAGTAGTGTCGACATGATGCACCTAAATCAGTTTATAAGGAAAGAAACTCTGCGGAAGAGCCCGCACATGTAAAAACCAGAGAAGGACTTGCCAATGCAAGGTCTCAACGCTACAGTTTTACAGAGATGGACATAATAGCTTCTACCGTTTTATTTTTCAACAATAGAAATCCTTTTTATCGTAATCGATCAGTCGACGGGGGAGGGTTGGGATAACAAGCATTAAAGGACAAGCTTTGACCTCACCCCCGTTGACTGCCCGATTACAGTCGCTAGTCATGAGTGGCTAGTGGGAAGGATCTTGTCGGCTCTTTCGTCAGAGCTTTCCTTGTACTAGCGAGACCCCATCCGAAAAGCGCACGGGGCGCGGAAGGGATGGAATATCCAGCAGCCAACAAGGAATATCCAATGACCATTGGACATTAGCATTGGCCAGAACTTTCGGTATACCTCTCACCCACGCTTTCGTTACAACTCTCGGCGTTTTAACGCCAGCGCAGCAAGGACGCCGAAGGCTAAGGGTAACGCAACACCGGTGAAAAGAACCGACCGAAGCACGAGGCGCGACTCGATCAAAACACTATCCCCAAGACGATCCAGCGCATTAACATCCGAAAAGGGTTTGTTGACGGAAGCTATTCCAGAGGAGATTGTTTTAGAAAATGCACCCAAGAATTTCGAAAAAACCGATTCAACCTGATTAGGATCACCGTGGGAATGCCCCGACTCAATTCCATCCTCAACCATCTGGCTGCTGCCGAGAATTGCGATGCAAACCAGCGCTGTGCCGGCGAAGGTTGCGACGGGAAAGGAGAACATTGTTCCACACGCCACGCCAACGGCTGCAAGCAACGCTAGAAGCGATAGCATGGCGACGGAGCATTTGAACAAGTTCCGAATAACGCCTCCATCGTGAATCAGAACGTGCATGGATTCTGTATGCCGAACCAGCACGGCAATGCCGTCCTCCGGATTACCCGTATTGGCAAAATCGACAATGACGGTACGCTCACCCGTTAGCGATCCG
Source organism: uncultured Lentisphaerales bacterium (assembly GCA_964618405.1). GTDB lineage: Bacteria > Verrucomicrobiota > Kiritimatiellia > RFP12 > UBA3636 > JBBQIY01. The sequence goes on along the minus strand of CAZUAY010000159.1, from coordinate 3,200 downwards.
GCAGGTATCCAGAAGTCAATGCGACCATTATCATCTTCAGTAATCGACCGTTCGGCGACAATGTCGCCATCTTCACGGGATGCTTTGCAAGCCCCTTTGCAACCGGAAGTCGTTCCGTAGGAGGAAAGAAACGAAAACGTGACGCGCAAATCTTTCTCAGCATCACCCTTCTTTAACAAGAAAACCCAGCGACGACTAAAACCAGGATCGAGCGGAAGATGCGCCGTGGCAATGTCCTCACGAATGGATTTAAGCACTTGTTCCTTCGTCGCCCCTTCAGGAATCGCATCATGCGCGAGAGCCTGCTCGTAGAGTGAGGCAACTTCGTCGTCAATTGATTTTTGATCAAGTTCAAGACGCCGATAAACAGCCGTGTCTTCAGAGGAAAGTCCTTTGATCTTAAGCTGAATCGCAACGGCGGCAATGACCGCCATCAATAAAATTGCGTTGGTAATGACGAGACCGAGCCAACGTCCGAGCCAAATCTCGAAGGGCCGAGCAGGTGACACCGCCGTCAGCACGTGGCGACCCGTTTCAATATCCGACGACACGGTGGCACAGCCCGACCAAATTGTTGCTGCACAGAGAATTGCAAATGCGATGCCAAGCGTCCAAGTCAGCAACATCCGCAGATCGCCTGCCGGTGTGCCGTCGCCTTTAATGCCGAGCGGAAGCAGAATCACAACGGCAGCCAGCAGCACGAGAAGCCCCGCAACAAGGCGTGACCGAAACGGTGCACGGATTCCGAGAATACACAAGGCCACGACACGCCTAATCATTTGACGTCTTCCCTTCCGACGGATGCCAAGAAATACGCCTCTAAGGTCATCGCTGGATGATCGATAGCGACACTGCCACCACGCTGAACAATCTCATCACGAATTTGTTCAATCTGCGCCTCCGATAGTCCACCAAGCGTCAGACGCACTTGGTCACGGCGCTCAAGGAGATCGGAGAGCCGTCCTTCCGCCCGAATGCTTCCGTCGCAGAGGATCGCCACACGGTCGCAAACATCCTCAATCTCGGCGAGCAGATGCGACGACAGCAAGATCGTCTTACCGCGTGCGGCAAGCTCTGTGATGAACAGCTTCACATCATGGCGTCCGATGGGATCGAGGCCTGAAGTCGGTTCATCAAGAACAATCAAATCGGGATCATTTAAAAGCGCTTGGGCAAGCCCAACGCGGCGCGACATTCCCTTAGAAAACTCGCCGATCTGGCGATCTGCCGCATCGGCAATGCCCATCTGCTGGAGCAAGGTTTCCGTTCGTTCCTTGCGGAGCGAGGCGGACATATTAAAAAGCCCAGCATAGTAGTGAAGCGTTTCGCGAGGAGTTAAGTAGGGATGGAAGTTAGAAAACTCAGGGAGATAGCCGAGACGGCTCTTCGCGACGGGACTTGACGGAGAGCACCCGAACAAGCTCACGCTTCCGGCAGATGGGTTGAGCAGGCCCAGCATCATCTTAATCGTCGTGCTCTTGCCGGAACCATTGGGGCCGAGCAAGCCGAAGACTTCGCCCTTTTTAATGGACAAACTCACGTTGTCAACGGCGCGCTTCTTCGGACGCCGCCAGAAATCGCGAAAGACCTTCGTCAGATTCTCTGCGGAGATAATGTCATCTCCCTCATGTTTTGGTTCCATAGTCATCCCAAGTCGCGGTGTTTAAATGAAAGTGCGCCGAGAAACAGCACGAAGCTCATGTAGGTGGCAGCGTAGAACCCGGCATGCATCACGTAGGTTTTTGGAATCAGGCCGCCATCGGCGAGGCTGTCGACAACCCAGAAGTGCTGGACGTCGGGGATAGCCGAATAGAGCAAACGTGATGCGACGTTGGAGGAGCCGCCAAACTGGCTGTCAGCAAGAAATCCCACAAAGAGCACAGCGGCCGATACCGCGACGGCGGCACCCGTTTGCAGCCGAGTGGAAAGTGCTGTTGCCAACGCAGCAAAAACAGCCAAGACCAACGCAATCAAAATCGCGGCTGGAATGATCCGAAAATCCATTGCAAAGTCATAATTCGCCAGTCCAGAGAATACGCCATCACGCCGAAGTAAGCCCAGAAACAAAAAGAGCAAAGGCTGGATTACCGAGAGAAAAATAAAGAACCACAAGCCGAAGCGAAACCGCCAGCGCCAGTTCACGAAACCCGCCTTGGCAAGCGCAAGCAGCGGTGCGAGAACCGCCAGAATACCGCAGGCCGTGTCGCGAATGTGGCCGATCTGCGATTTCGTTTCGATATAGTGCTCTGAGCAGCGTTCTGCGAATAATATGGCGAATGTACTCGCCCAGCAAAACACGGCGAGCACCATCACCGCGCCGAGAAATTTGCCGAGCAAAAAAACAGTTCGTGAAATCGGTTTTGAAAGTGCTGTTGCCACTGTGCCACGACCTATCTCCCGCGCAAGTGTAGAGCCAGAAGTAAACGCCGCAATAAGGATCCCGAAAACGAGCATGAAGGCGAGGCCACTATCGCGCGAAAGCCGTCCACCCTCACCGAATGTATTGATCTGCACCAACGGCTGCAGCACGGTCAGCTCGATCGAAGTCAGGGCAAGCAAAAGGCACACCGGTTGTTGCAGCCCTTCGAGAGCCGTCGCCAGTGCTACGGTCAACAATTTTTTCACCGTTCTAAACATGCGCCGTATTCTATATGACATGACGATCCAATGCAAGCAACGAGCAGAGCAAAACTACCATTCCTGTGCGTTCCTGTGCGCGTCAACATAATTTGCCGCGACAGCAATCAGAAGCCAGTCGTCATATTTTCCATTCATAATTTCCATTTCATTTCCAATGGCATACAAGCGTTTGAATAGGATAGAGCCAGTCCCAACATGGCATCATTTTAAAAACGTCTATTCTGCCACGGAGCATTCGCCCCACATTGGACGGGCATAAGGTAGCAAATTCCTTAAACATCAAGGTCGGCAGCCAAAAAGCTCCGTTTTGGGGCACGCCTCGAAAACCGCTTCGACTGCGGCAGGTCTCGGGAGCGTCTGGTTTGGAATTGGAGCTAGGCGGCTTGCGCGGCTTCCATCTCACGGCGGTGCGCGGCGGCCATCGCGGCAATCTTCCAGAGGTTGTGGGTCAGGATGCACCACTCGATTCGGGTGTTGCGATTTTTAAATCCCTTGCTCCGTAGAGGAGTACCCACGTAGTCGTTGGTTAGAATCGCGATGCGCGCTTCGGTTGAGGCGCG
>CAZUAY010000158.1:0-9298 GCA_964618405.1 uncultured Lentisphaerales bacterium | reverse complement strand
TCAAACTCTCTGTGTTTAAACCCCAAACCCCATCACCCACATACTTGCCCCCCGGCCACTGACCGATTACAGATTTTAATGTTTCCAGATCCAGCACTTATTTGCTATGGTAACTCTGGTCTTAGAGTCCCTTCCGGAGATCAACGATGGTCTCCCAAAATCGAATGCACGATTGCAGGGATTCTTTGCGGAGGAATTTTAATGAAAGAAGATGCTACCGATTCTGCTGGAATTTCGCGCTGGAGTTCTCCACAAATTGTCGCAAAACTTGCCTCGACACAACCGAATGATCGGCTCATGCAATTCGCAACACAGGAGTTTAACAGAAGCACCGGTCATCGATTGCTCGATATCGGCTGCGGTGCAGGGTGCAACGCCATTCCGCTTGCCGCGATGGGATGGAACGTGCAGGGGGTCGACCTGTCGCAGGCAATGCTTGATGCCACACAAAAACGTGCTCAAGATCTGGGCTTAACCGACCGCGTTCAGCTTCAGCGGGCTCCGATGGAAACGCTGCCAGCGGAGAATCAAAGCTTCGATTTTATTGTCGCGCACGGAGTCTGGAATCTCGCTCGATCCACCGCCGAATTTAGACAAGCGCTCCGAGAGGCGGCGCGCGTGGCACGGCCCAATGCAACGCTATTTGTTTTCACTTTCTCTAGAAACACACTTCTCTCGACTGCGGAATCCGTTGCTGGCGAGCCTTTTATTTTCACGCAATTTTCGGGTGAACCGCAATGTTTTTTAACTGAAAAACAGTTGCTCGAAGAATTGGAGGAGGCAGGTTTTGTTCTCGAATCCGACGAACCCGTAAAAGAGATCGACCTCCAAAAGCCTAATTCGTTGGGAGTGCGTAACTCGCCTGTGGTCTACGAAGGAATCTTCCGACGTCGGTCATAACGCGGCGCATCTCTCTGCTGACTCATGGGCTATTTCTTCCGAATGAAGCATAAGGCAAAAAAGAGCACCACCGCATTTCTTATTCCGTTGCTAGGAAAGCGGCGGACTGCAGGGCTTCAATTCGTGGCCAATCCGCCAGAGCAGCTTCCAGTCGATATTCCTCAACCAAGCGCATCACCGTGGTTAAAACCTCATGATGCGCTTCACAGGTCAGAAGGTTGCGTAATGTCAACACCTCCTTAACCTGCTGGCAGTTCTGAAGGTCTTCCGGCCAGGGCCAGGTGCCCGAACAGATTGCTTTGGGAATGTAGCTGCGCTTCGCCGACCAAGCTTCAAAAAGGCTTTGCACCTTCTCCGGGTCGGCAATCAATGCCGAAAGCTCTGATACGTAGCGTAAAAAAGCAGTCTGTTGCGTTTCTGGGAAGCACTCAATCCGCCAGGGATCCGGCCGGAAGCGATAGGGAAGAATCTCGACAGCCGTTGCGCCCTTGCGGTCGAACGTGAATTTCGGCAGATAACCGCTCCACCAGAAAGACTTCGGATTGTAAGGGGCTCGCGGAAAAAAGAAGTTGCCGGGACAATAAACGATCGGAGCACCCGCGTAGACCTCGAGGCCTTGAGGGCAATGCGAATGGATGCAGACCACCGCATGAGCGCCACCGTCGACAAATGCCCGGCAGGTGTCCACCGTGCGCGGACTGGGGACTGGATTTTCTTCGTTGCCGCCGTGTAGGAACACCAGCGCGAGATCATTCTCGCGCACCGCTCGACGGATTGCACGCAGGTTGGCGGGCAGATTCAGGGGCGCGCCACCGGCACGCTTCGCTTGTGCAAGACCGTATTCGTTTTCGGCGATGTTGACGATCCCGATGCGAAACCCAGCACGTTCGATTGATAAGGGGCGAGTAGCTTCTTCTAAGTTGGCGCCTATTCCAACCGTCGCGATGCCAAGCCGCTCCAAGTTAGCGCGCGTCTCAGTCGCGGCCTCCGGACCGTAATCGCCCGTGTGATTGTTGGCCAGAAGTGCAACGTCAAATCGACCCTGAACTGCAAACGCGGCGGATTCTGGCGGCACTTTGAGGTTCGGACCGCTCTTGTCAATCGGCGTCCCTGCATCGCTCAGCACCGCCTCCCACTGGATGATCCGCAGGTCAGCTTCATCCAGAAACGGTGAGACTGCTCGCAGGATCTCAGGCCCGCGGCCAGCCAAAATATCAGGAACGGCCGTCGCCTCAAACAGTTGGGGGCAGGCGTCGCCAGCCACGACCACTCGAACGGTGGTTCCGCTTGCATCGCGCAACTTTAAAAGTCCTTGATCAATGTTCATCACGGGGTTCTCCTCGCTTTAGGGCAATCGCCCTCGAAGTCTGGAGGGCTTATGCTTTTTATTAACTTTATAATACCACTGCCGCTTATGCTATCACAAACGGAACTAAGATTACGAGTGAATTCAATAAAAAACGGGTTATCGGTCAGGCACAGGGGGCAAATATGTGGGTAATGGGGTTTGGGTTTTAAACACAGAGAGTTTGAGACAGCAGAGCTGTTCGCAGGCGTCACCCCGCAAAACATTTTCATCCTCCCCCCCGATGGCTGACCGATGACGGAAAAACTCGGCATTGGACTTTTTGCAATCCGTTTGATACTCTTCTGATCCATGAAATCACGACAATTTGTTGATACCGCACTCCTGTACGCTCGTGCAGGCAAAGGAGGGAACGGCTCTGCCAGTTTCCGCCGAGAAAAATTCGTACCCAAAGGCGGGCCGGATGGCGGCGACGGCGGTCGAGGCGGTCATGTCATCCTCATTGGCAGCGAAGACGTGGACTCACTTGTCTCTGTGTTTTTTGAGTCCCATCGCTTCGCTGAGAACGGCGGTGCCGGTGCCGGTCGCGGCATGCATGGGAGGAACGGCAGAGACCTTGTTGTTCCCGTACCCCTTGGCACGGTTGCTAAAAACGCCGACACGGAGGAACCTCTCGGAGAAATTATCGCCCATGGGCAGATGCTACAGGTGGCGACGGGCGGCACGGGTGGCTTGGGAAATATTCACTTCAAGCGAGCAGACCACCAGGCCCCAACAGAATTCACCCCCGGACTCGATGGGGACGAGCTTCCCATCCGCCTCGATCTTCGGATCATGGCCGATGCTGGCCTTGTCGGCTTCCCGAGTGCCGGAAAGTCTTCCCTTCTTTCCAAAATCTCGAGTGCCAGGCCCAAGGTCGCTGCCTATCACTTCACCACGCTCAATCCAATCATCGGGACTGTTGTCATCCCCGAGAAGTTTACAAGCTTCCGAGTGGCCGACATTCCAGGCATCATCGAAAACGCGCATCTTGGCGTAGGACTCGGATTCGATTTCTTACGTCATATTGAACGTTCGAAAGTGCTGGTTTTCGTAGTCGACATGGCTGCCGTGGACGGTAGAAAACCGGCCGAGGACTACAACACACTACGCCACGAACTTGAAATGCGCGACCCTTCCCTGCTAGAACGCGACTGTATAGTGGTCGCGACCAAGATGGATCTGCCTGGTGCGAAAGCGTTGCTCAAAGAATTTAAAAAGGAGACAGGCCTTCGCCCCATTGAAACCTCAACCGTTGACGGCACAGGCCTTGACAAGCTCGTCGGGCGTCTGAATCGCCTGATCAAGCCGAAGCCGCGCTCGTCTGGTCGAAGCGTCGGCACCACAAGCGACAACACGTCAATCCGGACGATATCGGGCCAGAAGAAGGTCAAGTTAGCCCCGAAGAAGGCTCGGAAGGAGCGTAAAACAAAGACGGGACGCGAAGTTACCAAGGGCTATACACCGCCACGCGAAATTGAAGGGCGCGGCGAAAACCCTGGAGCGATCGATGTCGTTTCCGAGAAGAAGCAACGCTTGGCATCATTCTTGAAACTGTAGAACAATCGATCCCGTGCGGCAAGACAGGCGATCAGACAAATTTGCACCCATCAACAACCAAAGACAGTAGAGCAGATCATGACCCAAATAGGAGTTGGCATTCTAGGATTCGGAACGGTAGGCGCCGGCGTTGCCGCAGGCCTGATCAACAATCGCACCCCATTGGCTGAACGCACGGGGATTGACATCGTGTTGCGTAAGATCGCAGACCTCGACATCACAACCGATCGTGGTTTGCAGATTCCTGAAGGCATGCTCACCACCGATGCGATGTCAGTCATCAACGACCCTAGCGTCCATGTTGTTGTTGAGCTAATCGGTGGATGCGGCATTGCCAAAACGCTCATGTGCGCGGCGCTAAACGCAGGAAAGCCGGTTGTTACCGCTAACAAAAAACTCCTCGCCGAGCATGGAGCCGAGATCCTCGAGCTGGCAGCCGATCAAGGCGTCGACATCTTCTTTGGTGCCGCTGTCGGCGGCGGCATCCCGATTATCCGCGCGCTGCGCGATGGCCTTGCAGGCAACCGAATCGAGTCAATCTACGGCATTCTGAACGGCACCTGCAACTACATCCTCACCACCATGGAGAAGGAAGGCCTTCCCTTTGAGGAGGTTCTCGCCAATGCCCAAAAACTCGGCTTCGCAGAAGCGGATCCAACGCTTGATGTCGATGGATTCGATACGCTGCACAAGGCATCCATTCTCGCCGCCATTGCCTACGGCATCTCCCCCGATGTCCACACACTTCCCGTCGAAGGCATCCGCAATGTCGTCGACGCTGAAGATATCCGTTTTGCCTCCGACCTCGGCTACCGGATCAAGTTGCTTGCCATCATCAAAAACTCAGAAAACGGTGTTGAAATCCGCGTTGCACCCACCCTCGTTCCGAAGGATGGCATGCTAGGCTCTGTGTCGGGCGTCTTCAATGCTGCAATGGTTAAAAGTGATCTTGCCGACAAAACACTCTACTACGGACGCGGTGCCGGACGCATGCCGACGGCTAGCACCGTCATCGGCGACATTGCCGACATTGCTCGAGGCTTCGTCAGTGGCGCGACCTGCCGTATCGCAATTCCCAAAACGACCCATACCGTGCACATCAAAAACAAGGGCGAAATCGTTTCCAGCTTCTACGTCCGCATTGCACTCGCCGACAACGCGGGCTCCCTTGCCGCCGTTTCCGGTGTCTTCGCCAAACACAAAGTCAGCATTTCTGCCGCTCTGCAAAAGAATATGCCGGAAGAAGAACCTGGACTCGCAACCATCATATTCCTTACCCACAAAACAAAACGGGCTGATATTGATGCCGCCCTTCTCGAACTCTCACAACTACCCTGCTGCGGTAGCATGCCACGCTGCCTCGGTATCGAAGATTAACCATGACTGAATGGAACCTTCGCTCACGATCCCATACTTGCCATAAATGCTCTCGAGATTTTATCGATGGAGAGCGTTGCAGTTCCGTTGTTGCCGAATTCGTTGCGCCCATCGTGCAGGAACTCCTGGCCGTACGAATTGCTGCACAGGCAAACGACCCCAAACCAACGAAGCCACCTGATTTTGTCCGCCTCGATATATGCCCCGTGTGTTGGAACGATCTCAAGGATACCGATTGGATCAGCCTGTGGCACAGTCAATACACTGCCCCAGAGCCCCCAGCACCCGAACCGCTACCGCGAGAAACTGCAGAATCACTTCTGCGCAAACTGATCGAAGACGACGACAGCGACGAGAACACAGCCGTGATTTTCATCCTCGCCGTCATGCTGGAACGCAAGAAGATCTTCATCGAACGTAGCGTTCGCCGGTCACCCAGTGGCACGATGGTTCGTGTCTATGAACACAAGAAGTCAGGCGACGTGTTGCTCATCACGGATCCCGACCTGCAACTGGATGAGATCCCAGGCGTCCAGCAACAGATAAAGCTACTCCTCGAACCTCCTGCTCCGATCGATGTGCCACAAGAGCCCCCGCCAGAAAGCGGCGGCACCCCATCGTCGGCAGCCGATGGTGCCGAGGTATCGGAAAACACTTCTGAAACAGGATTATCCTAATGGAAACAAAAACCGACTTCGATCTTTTACTGACAAACGGAATCGTCGCGGATGGTTCCGGCGAAGAACCGTCCCGTGCCGATGTCGGAATCTGCGGAAACAGAATTAAAACCATCGGCCAACTCGGCAAAGCGACGGCAACGCGAATTCTCGACTGCAACGGCCTCTGTGTTGCTCCCGGCTTTATTGATGTCCATTCGCATTCCGACACCTACATCATGCTACAGCCAGCAGCACCGAGCAAGATCCATCAAGGCATCACCACGGAAATTGTCGGTCAATGCGGCGTGTCCGCTTCGCCGCTTGTCGGCGGAGCTGTGCTTCCCTCAGACTGGGCCTCACGCACCTATTCGCGGCCATGGACCACGATCGCCGACTATCGCGAAGTGCTCGCTGAGCTTGACCCGATGATGAACATCGTTTGCATGACGGGTCACCGCAATCTCCGTATGGCGGTTATGGGACTCGACGCACGTCCCGCCACCCCAGACGAAACAGCTAAAATGGTTCGTCTCCTCGCCGAGGAACTCGACGGAGGCTCAGCAGGGTTCACAACAGGCCTACTCTATCAACCCGGCTGCCATGCGCTCCCTGAAGAGATCCATGCGCTGGCGCGCGAATGCGCGCGGCAGGGTGGACACTATGCCACGCACCTCCGTAGCGAGGGTGCGAAGTTGATTGAGGCCATCGACGAAGCCATTGAAACAGCGCGCGTGTCCGGAGTCCCGCTGCAGATCTCGCACCTTAAAACCTCAGGCCCCGCCAACTGGCATCTGCTCGAAACCGCGATCGCACGCATCGAAGCTGCGCGAGCCGACGGACTTCACGTGTTTGCCGATCGCTACCCCTACCTTGCTGCTGGGACCGATCTCGATATTATTCTTCCCGAATGGGCCGAACGCGGAACACGCACTGAGATCATGAGCCGCCTAGCAGATCCTGTCAAACGAAAACAAATCGTCGATGAGATGATGAGCGAACGCACGCCGGAATACTGGAGCACCGTGATGGTCGGCGGCACGTGGTGTAAGGCTAACTTGCACTTCCGGGGATGCGACATTGCCTCGATCGCTACGACCTGGCAGTGCCTGCCAGCGGAAGCCGTGCTGCGAATTGTGGAGGCAGATGAACTGCGCACGGGCGGCTTTTTCTTCGGAATGTCTGAGGCCAATCTGCGGCGCATCTATTCGCTGCCGTGGGTCATGGTGGGCTCCGATGCCTCCTTGCGATCACCCAAGGGCGTACTCTCCGACGAGCATTCGCATCCACGGGCGTATGGAACTTTCCCGCGTTTTCTCGCTCTGTGCCGCGACGAGAAGTTGATGCCCCTTGGCGAGGCCATCCGACGAATAACGTCGCTGCCAGCCCATGCGTTTAGTCTCCAGGAACGGGGTATGATCCGAGAAGGATTTTTCGCCGACATCACCATCTTTGATGCCGAAAAAATTAAAGACACCGCAACCTACGCAGCTCCACACAGCTATCCCATAGGCATTCGGCACGTCATTGCCGGTGGCCGTATCGCGGTATAACCTATCCTCTACACCTTGCCCATCGCACGGAGATTGTCGATGCACTTTTCCACGCATTGCATTGGCGTGTGTACCTCGTAGTTCTCGTGCTCAACCACATACCACTCGGTACCACCAACTGTTTCGCAAGCCGCAAAGACCTCTGTCCAAGGCACGGAGTCTTCACCCACCACGGCAGCGTCATCACCCGGCTTGAATGCTTTGATATGGATCGTCTTAGAACGCCCGGGCAGACTACGGATGTAAGCCGCGCCGTCACACCCAGCCTTGTAGACCCACCCGACGTCGAGCTGAATCTCAACATCCGAGGTTAGACAGTCCAGCATCAACGCAAAGGGAATTCGGTTCTCTACAAATTGAAATTCAAAATCGTGGTTGTGATAGCCAACCGTGCATCCCAAAGTCTTTGCGCGATCCGCCGCTGTGTTTAAAGCTGTGCAAGCCCTGCGATAACCGTCCAGGTTTCCAGTATAACAGCGAGCAAGCGAAGGAACGGTAAAACGACGACATCCAATTTCCCCGTACGTCTCTAGCGTCTCCGTAAGCGTAGTGCCTATCAGAGAATCCAAGCCGACATGTGCACCTGAAACCTCAAGTCCATTACTCTTCAAATTCTTCGTCCACTCCGCCGTGGATGGCTTGCCGAGACCCGCCGTCTCAACGCCCACGTAACCCATACCCGCCAACTTGGCAAGGGTGCCCGGCAAGTCTGCCACCACATTATCCCTCACCGACCACAATTGAACCGCCACGCGAATTTTATTTATTATCATTGTATTAAACCCTACTAGCAACTAGCCCCTAACGACTAAAAAAACAGGAGAACCCCCGCCAGCACTGGGAAGGCCAGCACCGTACTCACGATGACGATAGCGGCAGCAAGCTCGGAGTCTGCACCCATCTGATCGGCCATGACGTAAGAAGAGACGGCCGTGGGCGTCGCCAAGTACAGCAAGCAAACGGCCAGAAGCGGCCCTTCAAATCCACAGACGCGGAAGACGAAGAATCCAAGCAGCGGCATCACCGCAACTTTCAAGAGTGCCGCTACGAATGCGACGACACGTTGGCCATGCACACGTCTCCGTGCAAGTGACGCACCTAGCGCAAGTAGCACTGCGGGCAACCCGACTCGCCCAATGCCTTCCACGGTTCGGTGCAAAGCCGTCGGCAATTGGATTTTCAACGCCAGCGACACCAAGCCCAGCAGGCAGGCAATAATCAGTGGATTCCGAATCATGCCGCCTAGCATACTCACAATTCGCCGTCCGCGACTTCCGGATTCAGAACGCATAAGCAACATGACGCTGACAATATTATAGAACGGAATCGTCGGTGCCAGAGCCAGGACTGCGGTTGCGCGGATGTCCGCATCCAGTGGGAGCGCAAACAAAACGACCGGCAGACCCACGTAAGCTAAATTGCCTCGGAAAACGCCTTGATTAAAAACACGTAGTGAGGAAGATTTCAAATGAAGCGTTTTCCCGACGCCGTAGGCGAGCGCCAACATGAGAAGCGATGTGGCAATGATCACACCTGAGACGCGCAAGGCGTCTCCGCCAGACACATGAGCGCCAGAAATCTCAATGAACAGCAAGCACGGTAAGCCCACCCAGAAAGCAAGCCGATTCAAACCTTCAAAAACTTCCTCTGACAGAAAGCGGATTCGATGCAAGCCTGCACCCAGCAGGATCATCATCAACACCGGCAACAAAGAATCAAAAACAGTTTTCCACATAAACGGATTTTTTTTATAAGAACGCGAATGACTTTTACTGAAGACAGTCTATCATGAATTATTAGGTCATGGAAACAAAGGAATGCTAGACCCGGGAATCGGTCAGGCCGTCTACGATCTTACGTTATTATCGTAGATTTCGCGAGCGATCATTCATTTGGACATTGGACAC
>CAZUAY010000157.1:7797-9449 GCA_964618405.1 uncultured Lentisphaerales bacterium | reverse complement strand
TCTTCGGCTTGCAAACCCATCGCCTATGCGAGTCAACGGAACGGGGATGCGCCCGATTACAGTCGCTAGTCGTGAGTGACATCAGGGAGAAGGTCTGGGTTTTCAGCGTGTTTCTCTTGTCGCCGCGAGCCTATCTTATGCGGAGATCTCTCTCATTCTAAACGCAAATCCCCGATGCCTATCTGGGTGGAACCCTGTCGGCTCTTTCGCAGGAGCATCCCTTAGTACTAGCGACTAGCCACTAGCAACTCGCGACTGTAATCGGGCAGTCAACGGGGGCACCCCCCGTTACTGACCGATTACTTATGGCGTTTTCATTTGGCAACTCTCCGGCGCATAATCATGCTTAATGTGCCCCGTTTGCTCTCTCGGCAGAGTTCCACGAATTCATTGATGTTGCACGATTCCGTCTGTGCATTAAAGTAAAGCACGACGGCACGCATGATGGCAAAATTAGCCACGATGACAGGATTCTTACTGCGCGTCTTGTCTTCGTGGAGCGAGTTGTCCCTGCGCCCATGGTTCTTCGATTCGATTCCCCAGTGATCGAGCACGAGCTTCGCCCACCTGCGTATGGTGTGTGCTTCGGGATGCTCGGTGGAGAGATGGTAGGCAGTCTCGTTGGTTATTTTGCCACTTTTGAACGAGGTAATGCGGTTGGTGACAATGAGCGTCCGCGCATGGGCGAGGCCGACCTCAGCAGGGTCAAAAAGACGATAAACCCATGTTTTCCGTGTGGTGAGCCGTCCGTTTTCTTTTTCTGTTATTTCGATTGGGGCAAAAAAGGGGGGCGTGCTTTGGATATTTGCACGCAGTTCTTTAATATGCCATCTTGATTCTTTTTGGCTTGCACTAGCGATTCCCCGCCGTTAGCGACGATTCCTCGCATGCTCTTTTGCTGGCAATGGAGCGCGTCACTTGAGACAATGGTATTCGTAAAATTGAGCTCCTGTACGAGCCTTTGGGCTACGCGCAATTCGCATTTTTCCCCTTCGCCCTTCTTGCTTGAGGCTGTAGCCATTGCGTAGGGTACGCCGGTTTCTGCATCAGCCAGCGATACGATTCCCACCGTTGTGCTGATAAACTTACCATCCATCGCAAGATGACGTGGCAGCGTTCCTTCGTTGGCGCGTATCCATTCGCACAGAACGCGCGCAAAAGCATCGGAGTCGAGTTGTTTAAGCAAGTTACGGAATGCCGAATAGGATGGCGATTTGCGGTAAGAAGAGTCTTTTTTATAGCGGGGGAGCCCGAGCATGATGCGCTGTTTTTGGGTAAGCCGACCTGACATGCGAACAATTCCGGCCAGATCCTTGTGTCCGGCCATGACTCCCATGGCCACGATAGCGAGTAACGCTCCGATGTGAAAACTAGCGTTCTCTTTGCGCGGGTCTGGAACACGACTGAGTGCCTCGTGGAGCGATTCACAGGCGATGTCCTTCATCGGCAGAATCCCCCACGCATCGCTCTTCGCTCCCATGAGACACTCGGGGGGAAGATCCGTTCCACGCATCAGCTCAGCCGCTTTAGCACGAAGTGGCTTAACCCAAAGCGTCTTGGGCTTGTCATTAGGGACGTAGAAGTCACGAATCTGGCGTGTACGCGAAAAGCCCTTGGTTTCGCCTAGTGGGATCCATCCAGCGGCGCGATAG
>CAZUAY010000157.1:0-7787 GCA_964618405.1 uncultured Lentisphaerales bacterium | reverse complement strand
CAGGTGCCAGCCGAAGCCTCCATGTCGCAGAATGTTTCACAGAGTAAAGGTTCATAGCCGAAGTTCTCGAACCAGAGATGCGGTAACTCCCGAGTGCAAAGCGCCAAGGTCTGAGAGGCCAAATTAGGCTCAGCACCTTTTTTCGCAAGAATCGTAAAACGCCGATTTTGCACCACAAGCTTCTGCCGCTCGGCTCGCGCCGTAGGCGTCCATCCAACCCAAGCATCACGGTCTTTAAGGCAATAGCAGGCGGAGCCCCAGACCAAAAGGGCTTTCCACACACCATCCTCTTCGACAATGAGCCGCAGCGTGTCTCCACCTGAATGCGTTTCGCCCATGTAGTGATATTGGCCTTCGAGTTCCCCGAATTTCGTCCGCTCTTTAACGAGCATCTTTCTTATAGTCAACATGTTATAGCAATCCTTTCTCTGGGGGCACGTGTGCCCGCACCTGTTGCGGAGACTACAGCTCCATGACAATATGAAAGCATAACCGTGCTGATTTGTCAACTTTTAAGTGTTATCTGCTTGCTATCAGATGAAAATCGGATCAAATGAAATCGCCATACCGATTACTTCGGAGATAGTAAAATTTCTTGACGTTTTAACATCTTCATGGCACTATCTTCTTTAACGGTTTCTAGTAAACCACAAATAAGGAGATTAAAAATGAAAAAGTTATTACTGATTGTTGCTGTTGCGTGTGCAACGCTATTCACCCAGTCCGCGACTGCCGCTAAGCTTGGCGATGCAGCTCCTAAAATTAAGGCAGCGAAATGGGTTCAAGGCGGACCCGTTGAAATCAAAGCAGGACAAATCACGGTAGTGGAATTCTGGGCTACCTGGTGCCCCCCTTGCCGTGTGACGATTCCCCATCTAAATGAAGTTTACAAAAAATATACGGATAAAAACGTGGCCTTCGTTGGCGTCTCCGACGAAACAGAGGAAAAGGTATCAGCTTTCGTCAAGCAAATGGGCGATAAGATGACGTATCCGGTTGCCATTGGCTCAGACGCAACCCAAGCAGGGTACATGGACGCTTTTGGCGCCAGAAGCATTCCTTATGCGTTCATCGTGGGCGCCGATGGGAAATTTGCTTGGAAGGGCCATCCGATGGACGATTTAGAAGCTGCAATCGATGCAGCCATCGTGAAAAGGGGCCCACTCGCCGCAGAAGCGATCGCAAAGCCTGCCGAGGAGCCTGTAAAGCCTGTGGAAGAGCCCGTAACACCTGTTGAGTCCGCTGAATCCGCAAACTAGATTTTGCGTTTTAGGCTGAAATTTGATACGATCACGGCTTTCAAATCGAAAACCGTGATTTAGTTTTTTAGAGGAGCAGAAGACTATGAGACCTGTAGCTTTAATTATTCGCGATGGATGGGGAGTGAATGAGATCGCAGAAGGAAATGCCGTCAAGGCGGCGAAGACCCCCAATATCGACGCCTACAAGAAGGCCTATCCTTGGACGCTTTTGGATGCCTGCGGCGAAGCCGTCGGACTCCCTGCTGGGTATCAAGGATCGAGCGAGGTTGGCCATCTCAATATGGGTGCTGGACGAATTGTGATTCAAGAGCTCAAGCGAATCGATGATGGACTGAGCTCGGGCGAACTTTTTGAGACGCCGAAATGGAAGCAATTCATGTCGGCGTGGATGCAGGGTAAGGGACGGCTTCATCTCATGGGCTTGTTGCAAGATGAAGGGGTTCATGCTCACCAAGAGCATCTTTTCAAAATCATGCGTCGCGCCCGTCAAACATGGGCTGAGGGTGAGATCATCATCCATCCGTTTTTGGATGGCCGCGACACCCCCCCACGTAGCACGCTGGAATACTTAGGCCGTCTTCTCAAGGAGATGGAATCCGTGGGCAACTGCCGCATCGGAACGGTGATGGGGCGCTATTATTCGATGGATCGCTCCCGTAATTTTGCGCTGACGAGCACGGCTTATGACGCCATTGTGAGTGGCATTGCGCGGAAAGCGGAGTCGGCAATCGATGCGGTCAAGGCTTGTTACGAAAACGACAAGACTCCGGACGGCGTGGCGATGACCGATGAATATATCCTTCCTTACGCTATCGGCGGCTATGAGGGTGTTCGTGATGGCGATGCCGTGATGCATACGAATTACCGTCAAGACCGTGCAATCCAACTTACGCAAGCTTTTGTTTGTGATGATTATGAAGGTAAGCGTACCGCACGCCCGAAAATCGCTTATCTCGGTTTTACCCGCTATTGGGATGAATTTGAAGATTATCTGCTCGGTGTGATGGGTGGAGACGGCGGAATGGATAAGCTTCTCGGCGAGATTGTTGCCGATGCTGGAATCCGGCAGCTTCGCATAGCGGAGACTCAGAAATTCCGACATGTGACCAGCTTTTTTAATGGGAAATCAACCACGCCTTATGCAGGCGAAGATGATGTCAACATCCCAAGCCGGTTCGACCCTGCAACCTTTGGAAGCCATCCAGAAATGGATGCTTATACGGTGACCGAAGATCTGCTGAAGCGTCTGGAGAACAACCCCTACGGATTCATCGTCGTTAATTTGGCGAACTGTGATATGGTTGGCCATACTGGCGATATGAAGGCGACCACGAAGGCCGTTGAAATTGTTGATGAATGCGTTGGCAAAATCGTCAAAAGGCTTCTTGAACTTGATGCGAAGATTTTGGTCACGGCGGATCATGGTAACGCAGATCAAATGCTGGACTATGAAACGGGCATGGTGAAGACGAGCCATTCGCTCAACGTGGTTGAGTGCATTTATGTGGCGAAAGACGCGCCAGGAACGCGTCTAGTTGAGAAGGGAATATTGTCTGACATTGCTCCGACGATTCTTCACTTGATGGGCTTGAATGCGCCTGTTGAAATGACTTCACAAAGCTTGATTGTGTAGTCTCTTGTGCGCTTGCCGCCGACTCTAACCTCGAAGCGTGGTGTATGCCGCCAAAAAGCAAATGGCTCGTTTTTTTATCTCACTCAAAAAAAGCAATTTTCGTCTAGCAGTTTTGCTAGGAGGGCTTGCTTTTTCTTCTGTGTCGTCTGAAGCGGCCACGCCGAAGAGTTATAAACCTAGGGCGCAGATTTCGAGTCAACGCGTCAATGTCGACACCCAGTATCGAAGTCCTAAGAACAAGCAACGTCCTACGAGAAAGAGCACCCAATTTATTATCCTGCATACAACGGAGGGTTCAGCTCGGGGTGCTTTAGAAAAATTGAGTGCAAACGGTGAGTGTCACTATGTTGTCGATACCAATGGACGCATTTACGCCATCATCGACAAGACACGTGTTGCCTATCACGCGGGGTTGAGCATGTGGAATGGGAAGACGGGGCTTGATTCGATTGCGGTTGGTATCGAGATTGTCGGCTATCACAATAAAGAAATCACAGCCGCTCAATATAAGTCTGTGAAGTCCCTTCTGCATGAGCTCAAGAAGTCCTATCGGATTCCCGACGAAAGCGTCTTGACGCATTCGATGGTAGCCTATGGTAACCCGAACCGCTGGCAGAAAAAACGACATCGCGGGCGGAAACGTTGTGGGATGCTTCTTGCCCTTCCACAAACGCGGGCGAAACTAGGTCTCCTTCGGAAGCCTGCATTTGACCCTGATGTTCGTGCTGGACGGCTCGTCGATGCGGATCCCGCGCTTTCAAAGATTCTCTACATGAAGTCGCCGGTCGTGGCGGAAATTGCTTCTGTTGTCCAAAAAAGTGAATCCAATGTGATCGGCCCTGGACGTACTGCGTGGGACATTGCCCGTGACCTGTACCGCTCAAAGGATACCATCTACATCTTCCCGGGTGGAACGCGAAAAACAGGTGCTGAAATTACGAACTGGACTTCCATGCAAGCTGGCACTCGCGTTGAGGTTGGTGGCGGCCCCATTGAAAACCCAACAGAGGGTTTGTTGAATCTAGGCGTCGATGGTACGGCGAGTGAACTCGGTGGTGACGAAATTTCAGCCTACTCTACAATTTATTTTGTTCCGGATGCAAAAGTAAAATACAGACACGGGAGCACGTTAAAACCAGCGGAAATAGCCTCTCTACCACGCGGAACCAAAATGTTGGTCGGATACAACGTAGGCGGTCCTGTTTCTTCGAAACTTCCCGTTTTTAATATCTGCAGTGTGAAATGGAATCGGCCTGACACCTTTTACATGGATCCGTCTGGGAAACTCATCCCCGGCGATCAAATGGACGAGAAAAACATCAAGCCAGGTGCCATGGTCTTTTACAGGCAGTAAGCAGCGCGGATTCAACAAAGTCGAATCGCACGGGACTACAAGGTTTTTCTCGGCCTTCTAAGATCCAGATTTTTTCCAACAATTCTAATTAGGGCTTTTGTCCCCGAGTAGACGCGGCGTCCTCGCCGCGTTTCCCCATGTATTGAATGCACCGAGGACGCCGCGGCTACAAGAAGCGCCCCTTTTTGCCCATAATTGCTGAGATTCTTGTAATCGGTCAGTGACGGGGGTGCCCCCGTTGACTGCCCGATTACAGTCGCGAGTAGTGAGTTGCGAGTGGTGAGTTGCGAGCTGGGAAAACTTTGTCGGTAACGATTCAACTAAAATCGGTCTACCTGTTGACAAATCATCTGTAGTGCGTTATAGTACATATTCATTTCTGTTATATAACAAATTTTAGCGCTCAAAAAAACCTTTACCTAAGGACACAGCAATCGCCATGGATGCACTCGTACTTCAGCAAGCCCTCCACTTTCTCAACGAAGAAAAGCAATTCCATCTTGGCATGATGCCGACGGAACAGTCACACCCCTTGACCGAGTCGTTGTCATCCACGATGAAGGCCGATACCCAGAAGGGGCTGAAAATGCTCTTCTCAGTGGATGCCCTGCTTCCTGACCGCCTTCAGGAAGTCTTGGCAAGCGAGGCATTTGAAAAGCTTGTCGCTTCGCTCGTTCGAGCCCTGAGAACGGGCCATAACATCCTCTTTAGCGGATGTGGAGCCACGGGTCGCCTGAGCCTCATTCTCGAAGCGGCATGGCGTGAGTTCTGGCAGACGCGACCCGCAGAGCAGCAGGCGCTTTATGCAGATCGTGTCCGCGGGATGATCACGGGCGGGGATCGTGCCTTGGTGCAATCTGTCGAAGGATTCGAGGATTATATCAGCTTCGGTCGACGCCAATTGCGCGACGATGGCATTCAAGCCGGCGATGTCGTCGTTGCGGTGTCGGAGGGGGGCGAGACGTCCTCGGTCATCGGTTCTGCCTGGGAGGCACTCGACTTGGGAGCAGACGTATTTTTTGCTTTCAACAACCCACCAGAGTTGCTGTGTCAGCACATCGAGCGTTCCCGTGCGTTGATCGAGGATTCTCGAGTCACCGTTCTGGATCTCTGCACCGGCCCGATGGCCCTCGCGGGATCAACCCGCATGCAAGCGGTGACGATGGAACTCATGGCACTCGGCATCGCGCTCGAAACCGCCATGGAGCGGATTTTGAATCCCCATGCCGCTGGCGATCATCGCTTTCAGATCGACACCTTTCACCAACTCATCGACGCCCTGAACTCATCGGCGAACTTGGCGGCACTCGCCGCATTGGTTGAGCAGGAAGAGCAATGCTATCGCGCGAAGGGACGGGTCACCTACATCACCGACCACCTGTTGCTCGACATCATGCAGGACACCACGGAACGCACGCCCACCTTCACCCTGCCACCGTTCCGTTCGTTGAACACACCGACGGCCGCGCCTTCCTGGGCCTTCTTGAAGCACCCCGGCTTGCCGACAAAAGACGCCTGGCGCACGGCACTCGGGCACGAGCCGCGTGGCATTGAATGGACACCAACGGATTACCGAAGTCTCGGAGCGGCAGAAGATATTTGCCTGAACCCGCCGCTGCTATCCGCCTCAGACCTTCATGCCTACGAGATCGGCAATGAGCCCGATCTGTCACGACAGTCGGTTGAACCGTCACTGGCTATTCTTGTCGATGTGGCCCGATCGGCACAGCCAATTTCAGAGACTTTTCAACAGTATTTGAACGGCTTCTCCGCGCGTCATACGATCGCCTTACTCTCAGACGATGCCCCAGCGCGCTCGTCTGATAGCACCGTGATCCGTTGTCCAATGCCGACTTCTCCCTTGAGGCTCTGGGAGCGTCTGGCACTCAAGCTGGTCTTCAACACCATGTCGACCGCGACGATGGTGCGAATGGATTATGTGGCCGGCAATTGGATGTCACGTGCGGAGGCGAGCAATAAAAAACTCGTGGATCGCGGCATCCGCCTCGTCGCACAGCTTGGCGGCATTTCTTATGAAGACGCATGCATTGAATTGCACCGAACGCTCGCCCTTCTCAAGACAATGCCGAAAGAACTTCGCTCAGCGACCGCTCCCGCTATCGCCACGCTTGAACGCCTTTCACTGGAACGCACAAGGAAAACATCATGAACAGAAAACACCTCGCCCTCACTGCCGGCATTGCCCTGATGGGCATCACCCCTTTCTATCGGCGACAGCATCACGGCTGCATCCGTCCCCTGAAGGGCACAAACTACTCGGCCAGCGCATTGCGGATTACCTGATTTCGCTGCAAACTAACAACGCCAAGAAAGAGTAGGCCACGTTATGGCAACAGGATACCAAGACATTGAAAAGCAGCTCATCCAACGGATTGAGCAAGGAAAGCTCAAGCCCGGCGACCGCGTCGGCCCGATCCGTAAGCTCGCGGAGGATTTCGAAGCCAGTCTGGTCACCGCCGATCGTGCATTGCGGGAATTGACGCGCAAGGGCATTCTCAATCACGTCGCCCGACAAGGTTTCTTTGTCGCGGAGGCTACCCAGCGCCTGAAAGGAAAAATTCACGTTGTGATGGTCTCGCTCGACGGCAAATCACCCTTCTGCGATCTGCTGGATGGGATCGTCGGCGAGGCATGGCCTCGCGGCTATCAGATCTCGGTCAGTTGTACGCAGGGCAAAGTTGAGATGTGTATTGAAGCCGTGCAACGGGCGATGCTGGAGCAGGTCGATGGCGTCATCTATATGCCAGGGGGGCAGACGAAAGATTTTGAAAAAAACCGAGGCCCACTCAAAATGATGACCGATTTACCGCTTCCGGTCGTGACGGTCGGGCGTTGTCGCTTGCCTGGGCTCAACCCGATCGCCGCAGTCTCCAGTGCGCATGACCAAGCTGGCTATACGATGGCACAGCATCTGTTATCAAGAAAGCTAGACCAGATCGCCATTGTCGGCGTCCAGCCGAACCAAGACGAACAAGCGATCATCGATGGCTGTCAGCGCGCCTTCCGCGAAGCGAAAATTTCCATTCGTCCGAACTGGATTCGGTTCCATTCGCGCTCCGAATCGGTTGCGCAGGATATTCAGTACTTGCTTCACGGCAGAAAACGACCGACCGCGATCTTTGCCCTCAGTGATCGCGTCGCAGCAGAGGCGATGTCCGAAATTGCCCAAGCGAGCCTTTCCATCCCCGAGGACATTCAGGTGGTCGGTTTTGGCGGCTATGCGATTGGGGAGCTCATCCGCCCGACGCTGACCACGATGCGCATCAACCTCCATGCCGTCGGCGGCATTGCGGCGGACCTGCTGATCCGGCAGATCGAAGGGCATACCGTTGAAGCCAAGCATACCCCTGTACCCTGCCAGCTTCTTGTCCGAGAATCCTGCCCATGATTGTGATCTTTGCATTCTCAATTTCCAACAGCCAACACTCAAATCCAATTCCCAAGTGGGGAACTTCGGTCAGGCCGTCTACGATCTTAGATTATTATCGTAGATTTCGCGAGCGATCATTCATTTGGA
>CAZUAY010000156.1:0-9624 GCA_964618405.1 uncultured Lentisphaerales bacterium | reverse complement strand
CTAGCGACTAGCGACTTAATCGGTCCGGCACAGCCCCTGTGCCTGACCGATTACGATACGACGATAAATTCTTGTTGACTTTGCTTTCGACACTGTGGGACAATTCAGGTCACTGCTCCGGTAAGGACTGCAGCCCTCCCTCCTCGGAGTCTCAACGCTTTCAAAGATCAAAATAACAAAAAGGTGAATATTATGAATAAAACTCTGCCTAAGTCAAAAACTTCAGCTTTTACGCTGATCGAACTCCTCGTCGTTATCGCCATCATCGGCATCCTTGCAGGTCTGCTCTTCCCTGCGATCCAAAGCGCACTGACCAACGCGAATGCCCTCCGAGTCGGCAATAATGGAAAGAACCTTGTCGTTTCCATCATTGCCGCCAACACCGAGCGCGAAGCCATGAGTATGGGTTCAGTTTGGCCAAGCTCGAGAGCCACATTCAAGGACGGAAAGACCTTTGTCGACTATACAACCGGGGATTCAGAAATATATTTTGCTGACTTGCTCGACTACAAAGCAGTAGACAACTTGAGCTGGGTCGTCTTCTCCGGAGCTGGAATCGGAGCCGCAACAGACGCTACTCAGTTCCGCGCAGGCGGGCACAACCTTTGGAACTATATAGGCGGTTTGGATGATAGCTCTACCGATGACACCCCCTTCATGTTTACCAAAAATTTTTTATTGACAACATCCGAGCTCGCAACCTTTGCCGCCGTCGACACCATAGACCCCACCAACCCATTCGGAGCCCTGCTGGATACTCAGGCAAAGCCTTTCGGTGATGCTTTAGTTGTATTCGTTAACAAAGGCGGAGCCGTCATGACCTTGAAAAAGAAGTTTATGATCAACCCGAAGTTGTTCTTCGGAGGATCTATTTTTGGTACTTCATCAGACGGAAAGACCACCGCTAATCAAAATGCTACAGTCGTCGTTGCTAAGCCAACGACCTAAGGTTAAATCGTCTGCTGAAACCATACAAAAAAAGGAGCCGGATTTTTCCGGTTCCTTTTTTTATGCCCGTGGAAAATTGAGAAAATTAACCGCAACGGTCGCAAAGAGCATAACCCTGCCACGGTGTAGACGCGGCGCCCCTTCCGCGTTTCCTTGGCTAAGGGACGTCCTTGCCCCGGATCGACGCCCTCCTGCGTCAAAGCATCAAAGTATCAAAGTGTCACTCAAGCCCGAAACTCAGCGCAGCGAAAAATGGACAGGTTTGACTACTTGACGCTTTGATACTTTGACACTGGCTTCGTGGCTTCGGCCGCTGGATGGGCGCATCCTCGTTCCGTTGACTCGCATAGGCGATGGGTTTGCAAGCCGAAGACATACGCCGCCGACAGACATGCGAAAAGCGGTGCCGCCCTTCGGTTGTCACCGCACTCCAAGATGGCCGATTTTGTAGTGCGGCGGCAAGCGGTATTCCGCGCGACGCCGCTTTCGAGTGAACTTGATGCCTCTGAGCAAATCTAAACGGACAGGTCAACGAAACGAGGATGTGCCCCCGCTGGATCTGACGTTGATTCTTTGATACTCACGGATTGCCAGCCGTGCTATAATACGCTCCCCAGTTCGAAATTCGTAATTCATAATTCGTAATTCGTAATTTCTCTCCCTGCATCCGGTTAATCTTGTAATCTTGTCTAAAACTTACACACGCTCCCCAATTCGTAATTCATAATTCATAATTCGTAATTTCTTCCCCTTGATCGCCCACGTTGCCACGGACACTGCGGTAGACCGCACCTTCGACTATCTCGTCCCGCCCGAGCTGGTCGATGTTGTTCGCCCCGGCTCACGCGTTAAAGTCTCCTTCGGTCACCGTGCCATCGAGGGCTACGTCCTTTCCCTCTCAGAAGAAACCACCCACAAGGGGAACCTGAAGCCTATCCTCGGAACCGTGGGTGACAGGCCCTGGCTGAGCACCGCGATGATCCGCCTCGCCTACTGGATGGCCAAGTATTATGTTGCGCCGATCGAACTCTGCCTGCGCACCATGCTCCCCGCCCCCGTACGAAAAAAAGACTCTGGATTCAAGACTCGTCTCATGGTCGATATCGCCAAGCCGCGGAAAGGGGAAGATGCGCCCACCCTTCTTCCCGAAGAAAAGCCTACGCCGACAACGCGCCAACAAGAAATACTGGACATGCTGGTGAAAATCGGCTCGGCAAACCTGACGGCATTTTGCCGCGACTGGCACATCTCACCAGACACCATTAAGAAAATGGCCAAGGACGGATTCGTTACCCTCACCGAACAAGCGGAACGCCGCGACCCCATGGCGGGACGAACCGTCCTGCCGTCGAAAGCGCTATCCCTGACGGATGAGCAAGAGACCGCAAAGGCGCTGATCCTCTCTGTGATGGCCGATGCCGACAACAAGATCCGAACGAAGCCCGTGCTCCTCCGCGGTGTCACCGCCAGCGGCAAAACCGAGGTTTTCCTCCAATCGATTTCCGAAGCGCTCGCCTGCGGCAGAGGTGCCATCGTCCTCGTTCCAGAAATCGCCCTGACTCCGCAGACCATCCAGCGCTTCGCCTCGCGCTTCGGCTCCGTCATCGCCGTGCTGCACAGCCAACTGAGCAATGGTGAACGTCACGACGAGTGGCACCGTATCCATACCGGCGAGGCACGCGTCGTCGTGGGCCCGCGCTCCGCAATCTTCGCTCCTGTTGCTAATCTGGGGGTGATCATCGTCGATGAAGAACACGAGCCGAGCTACAAACAAGACGAAACGCCGCGCTACAACGCCCGTGACATCGCCGTGATGCGTGGACACTACGAACACTGTACCGTTGTCCTCGGCTCCGCCACGCCTTCTCTCGAGAGCTGGCAAAATGCCAGTACCGGCAAATACCACCTCGCCACCATGTCAAAGCGTGCCGTCGACATGAAAATGCCGCACACCGAAATCGTCGACATGCGCGGCGAGGTCGCAAAACTCGGGATGTTGCCCGTCTTCTCCCAACGCCTCGTTGAAGCGGTTAAACGCCGACTCGAACTTGGCGAACAAACTATGCTCTTCCTCAATCGCCGCGGCTACGCGCCGAACGTGATGTGCCCGAAATGTGGCCATGCCGAACGCTGCGACAGTTGTTCCGTGGGAATGACCTATCATCTCGATGACGAAATCCTGCGCTGCCACATCTGCGGGGCCTTTCGAAAAGTGCCTCCGCGCTGTCCCGATTGTGGCGACCCAAACTACAAATTCAGCGGCATCGGCACACAACGCGTCGAAACCATCGCCAAAAGAATTTTTACCTCCGCAAAAATCCAACGCATGGATGCTGATGTAACCTCGCGGAAGTTCAGCCATGAGGAAATCCTCGACCGCTTCCGCGCTGGGAAAATCGACATCTTGATCGGCACGCAGATGATCGCCAAAGGCCTCGACTTCCCAAACGTGACGCTCGCTGGAATTCTCAACGCCGACAGCGGCCTTCACATTCCAGACTTCCGTGCCTCGGAACGAACGTTCCAACTCATCGCCCAGATGGCCGGACGTTCCGGACGCGGATCTACCCAAGGTGATGTACTCGTTCAAACACTCTCCCCAGAGCATCCCTCCATTCAGTTCGCCCGCACAGAAGATTTCGCTGGCTTTGCCGCACTCGAACTCGAAGAACGTTCCGAACTCGCCTATCCGCCTTTCACGCACTACACCTGCGTGACACTGAAAGGCGAAGATCAGGACAAGGTGGCAGCGTATGCACAGTGCCTCGCGGATGCCATTGGTGCCTCCGACAATTTTCTCCTCGGAGGGCCCAGTCCTGCACCGCTGGAGAAGATGAAAAACAACTGGCGTTTCCAACTCACCATGCGCGGCTCCCGGATCGGGTTCATAACGGAAACCCTTCGCAACAGCATCACCGCTAATCCCCCGCCCTCCGGCGTCCAAGTCAGCATCGATGTCGATGCCATTAACTCGCTATAGGTATTCGACCTGTGCGAGGGGGGCACCCTTCTGGATCACGCCGCCATGCTTCACTAGGAATTTGACGACCTTGCAGGGCTTGTCGACCTTGATCTGATTGAAGAGCTTCATCGCCTCGATGATGCAGAGCGGCTGACCGCTCTTGAGCGTACCACCTTCTTCCACGAAGTTCGGATGGTTCAATCCATTGCTGCGGTAGAAGGTTCCGGTGAGCGGTGCATCGATCGTGGGAAGTGAGGAGACCGCTTCTTCTGCCTTTGGCGGATTGGCGGTGACCGTCTCTTGCACTGCAGCAGAAAGCTGCGCGTCAGCGAGAGGTTCCGTCTGTCCCGATCGTGCACCATCGCCACGGAGCGAAAACGCGACATCGCTACGGCGAATCGTGAGCTCGGAAATTCCGAGCTGCTTCACCGTGGCCATGAGCCCTTCGATGGCGGTGTAATCGGATGGAGCCATGATCGGCCGCGCGGGTGCGCTGATAACGGCGGCTGTTTTCTTGGCCTTCATCTCTTCGTCCGCTGGAATCGCAGGGCGCTCGCCAGGAGGCATGTCACGCCACTTGAAGTATTCAAGCGCTGGCTCTGGGAACAGGCAGAAGGAAAGAATGTCTTCCTCTTCCTTGATCAGCGACGGCGCAACGGAATCCACGCAGCCGGGCAGGCCAGGCTTCAGAACATCTGCCGGACGGCAGGTGATTGGCTTATCTTTGCCGAGAATTTGCTTCTGGATCTTGGCGTCGATCGGTGCTGGGGACCGACCATAGAGGCCGCGCACGTAGTCGCGAGTCTCCTGCGTCACCATCTCGTAGCGCTTGCCAGCGAGAACGTTGAGCACGGCCTGCACGCCGATGATCTGACTCGTTGGCGTCACCAGCGGAGGATAACCCATGTCAGCGCGGACGAGCGGGAGTTCGGTGAGTACTTCGTCGAGGCGATCGAGTGCACCTTGCTGGGCAAGTTGCGAGCGCAAATTCGAAATCATGCCACCGGGGACGTTATGCTCGAGGATTTCCGGATCGATGATGAGCGGCATCGTGTGCGCAGGCTCGCGCGATGGCTTGAGATTCATGAAGTAACGGTTCATCCGCTTCAGCGCATCGCCGTCGAGTTCTGTCTTGTACGGGGTTTCGGCAAACATGGAGACCATGGTTTCCACAGGAGGCTGCGAGGAGAATCCGGCAACGGCCGAGATGGCGCAATCGATGGCACCCGCTCCGGCCTTGACAGCTTCGAAATAGGAGGCAACGCCCATGCCGCTTGTCGCGTGGGTGTGGATCTGAATCGGCACCTTAATAACGGCGGCAAGTGCCTTCACCAAATTTTCAGCGGCGACGGGCGACAGGATGCCCGCCATGTCTTTGATGCAGAGGGAGTCGATGCCCATCTGCTCTTGCTCTTTGGCGATGCGCACGTACTCTGCCACGGTGTGGACGGGGCTGATCGTGTAGCAGATCGTTCCTTGTGCGTGGCCGCCGTATTTCTTAACAAACTTAAGCGCCTGCTCGATGTTGCGGTTGTCGTTGAGTGCATCAAAGGTTCGGAAAATATCAACGCCATTCTTCACGGCAAGCGCCACAAAGCGCTCAAGAACGTCATCGGCATAATTTTTGTAACCGAGGATGTTTTGTCCGCGCAGCAGCATCTGAAGCGGTGTCTTCTTGGCACGTGATTTGATCTGGCGCAGACGATCCCACGGATTTTCGCGCAGGAAGCGCATGCAGACGTCGAAGGTCGCGCCGCCCCAGCATTCGAGCGAGTAGAAGCCGACGGAATCGACGACATCGATGATCTCCATGATATCGGTTGTACGCATCCGCGTTGCCCACAGCGATTGGTGGGCATCACGCAAGCTGGTGTCGGTGATTCTGACAGGGGTATGAACTGCTGCGACTGGATTCGCCTTCTGAGCTGGCGAATGTGCTGCCGTTTTCTTGGCCGGGGTCTTGGTTGTAGATTTGCTCATCGTTAATTTCCTGAAAATGTTTTTATTTCGTCGGGGGTTGGAAGCGACCGATCGCCGTGTACTTCTTGTACCGCAAGTCGATCAGTTTAGACGTCGAGAGACCGGAAAGCGCAGCGATCTGCTCCAGCAATGCGGTCTTGACGTTATCCATCGTCTCGTCCGGATTGCAGTGTGCGCCGCCTCTCGGCTCGTAGATGATACCATCCACGATGTTGAGCCGGGAGAGATCCGTCGCGGTGATGTTGAGCGCCTTCGCCGCCTCAGGGGCCTTGGTGCCATCGCGCCAGAGAATCGTTGCGCAACCTTCAGGTGAGATCACGGAATAGACGGCGTGCTCGAGCATCAGGATGCGATCGCCGACCGCAATTCCCAGTGCGCCACCGCTTCCGCCTTCACCCGTCACGATCGTGATGATCGGCGTTTCGAGTGCTGCCATCTCCATCAGGTTTCGGCCGATGGCCTCTGCCTGTCCGCGTGCTTCCGCCTCGAGTCCAGGGTAGGCCCCCGGCGTGTCGATCATCGTCACAACCGGTAAACCCCACTTCTCAGCAAGGTGCATCAGACGCATTGCCTTACGAAATCCTTCTGGATTGGCCATGCCGAAGTTGAACGCGATATTCTCCTCGACGGTTTGTCCTTTGCGATGGCCGATCAGCATAAAGCGCTTGTCGCCGATTCTTGCAAAACCGCCAATCATCGCCTTGTCATCGCCGAATACCCGATCACCGTGCAACTCGATAAACTCGTCGCACATTTTTGTGGCGTATTGCATGATCGTGGGGCGGCCCGGATGGCGTGCCACCTGCACCTTGTCCCATGGCGTCAGCGAAGCGTAAATCCGCTCCGTCTCCGCTTCCAGTTTCTGACTCAGAGCCGTGAGCTTACTCGGGGCAGCACTGTCGCCCTTCAACCGCTTTGCTTCCAGTTTCGCGATCTCGTCGCGCAACGGTTCAAGCGTTTTTTCAAATTCAAAATTCATTTCGCTTTTCCTATTTTACGCGGTACGCGAGCACTGCCGCAAGGAATGACTTCATCTCCTTGCGATCGACAATATGATCCATGAAACCATGCTCTTGCAGATATTCTGCCGTCTGGAAATCCTTCGGCAGCTTCTGCTTGATGGTCTGCTCGATGACGCGCCGACCGGCAAAGCCGATGAGCGTGCCGGGTTCAGCGATGTTGATATCGCCAATCATGGCATAGCTCGCCGAAACACCGCCCGTCGTCGGATCAGACATAATCGAGATGAACGGCAGGCGAGCTTTATCGAGCTTAGCCAGCGCCGCACACGTCTTCGCCATCTGCATGAGGGAGATAATGCCTTCATGCATACGCGCGCCGCCTGATGCGGAAATCATGATGAAGGCTCGCTTGAAGCGAATCGCATGTTCGATCGCAAGCACGATCTTCTCACCCGTTCCGCTAGCAAGGCTCCCGCCCAAAAATCTAAAGTCCATAACCGCAAAAACGACGCGCGTACCGCTAACCGTTCCGCTGCCCGTAATAACGGACTCGCTGATGCCGAGCGATTTGACTGCGGCCTCGGCCTTTTCTTTATAAGGCCCTTTGCCATCACTAAAGTTCAGTGGATCTGAGGGCACAATGTGCTGATTGAACTCCCTGAACGTCCCACTCTCCACGAGCAGGTCAATCCGCTCACGGCATCCAAGGCGATCGTGATAATTGCACTTGGGGCAGACCTTCATGTTTGCGGCCCATTCGTCTTTGAAGACGTGGGCTTGACATGACGGGCATACTTGCCAGATATCGGCTGGCAACTCTTGTTTCGATGCCGTATTCTTTGAGAACCATCCCATGATGATTTACCTCTTGTAAGCGCTGGCCTTCTGTGACCCTGACGCAAACTTGTTTTGTTGGGTTTGTTTTTGGCGCTGCCTTCTGTGACCTGCGCCGTGTTGAAGTTGCGTATTATGACATCGATCGAGGGGTAGACGCAAGTGAAATCACGTTTCGCTGTTGAGACTAAGGCAAGTTTCGGAAAGTGCCTTAATTGATTTATTGGTAATACCTTACTCTAGAATCGATCTCAGCATTCTACCCTATAAATCAAAAAAATCAGCATTAAATTTAAAACAGCATCATGTATTTGACGACACCCAAGACGACCTTTCGGTCATCGCGAAGCCTAAGCGAGAAGGGCTTCTTTCTGGATTTTGACAAGCGTCTTAATGCCTTTTTGGGCTAGCGTCTTCAGTGCCTCGAGCTGGGCTTCCGTGAACGGTTCCTGCTCAGCCGTACCTTGAATTTCCACAAAGCGACCATCATCGGTCATCACGACGTTTAGGTCGACTGCGGCCGTGGAGTCATGAAGATAGTCGAGGTCAAGCGTTGGCTTGTCGTCGCAGATTCCGACACTGACTGCCGCAATGAAATACTTGAGTGGCGATTTCGCCAGCTTGCCAGTTGTGACGAGTAAATTCAACGCATCCACCAGCGCAACCATGCCGCCCGTGATCGAGGCGCAGCGGGTCCCACCGTCCGCCTGAAGCACATCGCAATCGATGGCAATCGTCCGTTCACCAAGCTGATCCATGTCGACAGCAGCGCGTAGGGCACGACCGATGAGGCGACCAATCTCCGTGCCGCGGGCATCCGGCTTTCCTCTTTTGATCTCGCGATCTTTCCGAGTCAGCGTACTGCTCGGTAACATACTGTATTCCGCCGTCACCCACCCCTTGCCACTACCCCGCATAAACGGCGGAACGTTTTCTTCGACGCTTGCCGTGCACAGAACCCATGTGTCACCCTGCTTGATGAGCACAGAGCCCGCAGAATGTTTGGTGAAATTACGCTCAATCACGACCGAGCGGAGTTGGTTGATTTTTTTTGATTTCATTGGAGGTGTCTTGGTTGCCAGGGTTGGTATCCTTGGAACAGTTGCCCGATCTCTGCAGGTTTGCGACGTGCCAGTGAAAGAAAAACAAGGCACAAGCCGAGAGTCATTGGACCGGTTAGGAGCAGGCCAACCATGGGTATAAGCTGAGAGGCACCCGACACGATAAGCTGATTCAAAAACGTGGCCCCAACACCAAGCCACCAATGATTCCGAAGCGATTCCCGCGCCATTCGCATGAGGTCTCGGTTAGGGGTACTGCCCCAGCCCTGATTGACGTCATCCGTCTGTTCGCCAGAGAATACCGGGGGTGTCACTGGCGTTGGTGTTGCAAAGAGCGAGTCGACAGAAGATGCAGGGACCCACTTATCTCCAAAAGTAGGATTCCAGACGAGGTCATCTGGCCTAATCTCTCCCTGCTGGGCGAGGCGATGAAGCTCAGCCTCGTCAACCGGACCAAACTGCTGTCCCTGCTTTGTGTAATACCATTGCATAGCGCCTCCTCTTTCGTATTTGGATTTTTTTTCGCGTTATCCGTTTTCCCAAAGCAATGCCTTAAGCTGAAGAGCACTCTACAACGATCCGGCTGAAGATGTCAACAGGGATTCGTTGCCAGACTAGCGACTAGCGACTGTAATCGGTCAGGCACAGCCCCCTGTGCCTGACCGATTACTGCCCACAGCGTAAAAAACACCTCTTTGATTCGAGTAATCGCTTATTCTTTTTGCGGAGCAGCAGTGAGTAGTTTTCGCGGAATAAAGCCTGATAGACAATGGTCTAGGGTCGATAGTCCCACATTTCCGTGCCTTTCCGGGTTTTCCGTGGGCTAGAACCTAGGGCCTGAAACCTAACACCTTCCTTGCGGACTTTGCGTAAACTT
>CAZUAY010000155.1:0-9649 GCA_964618405.1 uncultured Lentisphaerales bacterium | reverse complement strand
AGTGAAATAGGACTCGTGTGGTGGTCGATTAGGGCGTTATGCCTCCCGCAAGAGCGGCGCAACCTCCCCCTCCCCTGCTACTAGTCGAGAACGGTTCGCCCGACGCCACGATTGTTATGGCGGACACATTTCCCGAGCAATACAAAGGCCTGACCGCGCTATGGTTTTGGGCCGATCTGCCAGAACAAGTGGGCCACAACCTCTTTCTTGAATCACCAAACGTAATGATGCTAAGGAGTGGATGACGATGAACCAGAATCACGACTATTGTTTTAACGATAATTTCAGTGCGTATGGAGATGGTGAGCATCCTGACGATTGGCTGGTAGAACGGCATACGAATCGTGCCCATCAGCATGGGTGGGTGGAAAGCGGTGCTTATAATATTTTATTTAGAGGCAACAAGCACAGTCCGCTGACTCCGCCGCTCAAGGATTTCACTGTGACTTTTCAGTGCCAAGGATATGAGCACGCGACTGACACGGGATGCTACATCTTTTTTCGATATGATACCGCTCGACGTGTTGGCTACTATATCAAGCGGCAATGGGGCCAAGAATCCGGAGCTGCAACGCACTTTGGCGTGTGTGGTCTGAACGATGATGGTTTGCGCGAAATCCAGTCTGATCCGGAACCCTGCATAAACCCTGCCGTGAGCGAATGGAATGACATTCGGCTGGAGGTTTGTGATAATACCTTCACCGTTTTTCATAATGATGTACAGGTTGCTCGCTTCAAGGATGTAGAAAAGCTTTATTCTGGCGCAGGTTGCGTGGCGTTTGATCGTGATCATCCAATTGAAAATGTCCCATGCGGGCCTTTCTTTCTGAGAAAAGTATGCATTCGCGCCAAAAATGTTCCAACGCCAGTAACGCTTTGGAAGCCGTTTCAGGTGGAGTTCCCCGATGATCACAATGGAATTGTGTCGCCGCTATACTATCATTTGGAGGGTGTGGATTACGGCAATCACGTGCAAATTACGGCGCGCTTAACCGGCGGACCGGCTGAACGCGACGATCCGGTCTTGATACGTTACCGAAAAACTCGACTTTTGCGCTGGCAGAATGAACAGTTGATCAATCCTTATCTGCGACTCGAAAAAGCAGGCGGTGGAGCCATTGGAACGTATTATCTGTTCCGAGGAACGGTTGGTCTTAAGGAGCACTGGGATCGCAGGGCACCCGGCTTACTCCCTTCTGACATCGAATGTCCGCTTGAACGGGTCATTCGACTGCCATCGCTTTCGAAGAAGGCGAACGTGTTTATCGGTTATGATTTTTATGAAGCTGAGGAACGAAACTGGATGAAAGGTGGACCGACCGAGGCTTGGGTTGATCCTCTCCGTGCCACTGTGATTTCGGCCGGCCCCCCATTGAAGGAATCCTCTGTAGACCTGGAGATCCAATCGCCACCGGATAAGGCGATGGTCTCCTTGATTCCCCGAAAGGAACACCGTCGAGAAAAAGCGCTGGCATTCGCACGTTCGAATCATTATTTTATCGAGAAGGAACGCGTTCGCTTTACTGTTCTTTTAAGGCATCGTTTACCGAATGTGGCCGACGGCGATATGAAGGCTGAATGGACACTGGAGGATGCATTCCGTCAACCGCTGAAGGCTTCGAAAGAAGCTTCCTTTAGCGTGAATCAGAGTGCCGCAACACGCCGTTTGCTGAAGCACCTTGGCGTCCAGACGTTGGTAAGCGAGTGGGTGGGGCCGACCCGACTTTCTGTGGGCGTGTATCATATTGTAGCGCGCGTCCGGCAAGGACAGCGGCTGTTAGGCGAGGTCCGACGCGCCTTTGAAGTTCTGTCGCTGGATCCGTCCAAGCTGGCTCCGCCACGGGCGTCAGGGTTGCCAGAGCTTTTGTTTTATGAATCCAGTGATTTCACTTCTGCAGCAGCTATTTTTGATCCTTGGATTGGACGCGGGGTAGATGAAGGGCATTACGTAACGCACACGAGTTTCACCGCGTCGTTCGTAGAAGAAAATCAAACCGACGCATTGATCCATCTCTATCGTCGTAAAACGTGGTTGTGGGCTCGGCTATCCGATTTTCCTGAAAACCTGATGCGACAAGCGGATGTTGTGTATAGCAGCGAGGTGTTGAACCGTTTTGATTTGTGGAAACTGCGCGCGTATCGCCAACCCGTCTCTCCAAGCAAATGGTCCGGTGTATTTGAGGTTTTTCTTGATTTCCTTCAAAGTCCCGCCTACACCGCTGACGGTGCTGCTAGGCTCGATGGGGAGGCGATTCGAATTGCTGGAGAACTTTCAGAAAAGCAGTTTCTCGTTTTTTTCGAAAACAACTGGAAGTCTTGGCTCGAGTTTTTCAATCAATGGTATGCGCAGACCTACATGCCGCAAAACCATGCGCTGGTTCGCGCAGTGAACCCTGATTGCGAATGGGGAAGGTTTGGCCCTTATGCGCCGTATACATCGGTCTACAAATCGGCTTGGTTCCCTCATTGTTCGGGGCGCGATCTGCGTAGCGGCTGGCACCGGTTTGCGAATGGCCCCATGCGTTTTGAAAGTTATGCCTACGTGTGCGGCTACCCGATCCAGCGCGAAGTCTTCCAGTTAGCGGCGATGAAGATGGATGCGCCGAAACTTCGTTTGTATCCTGAAATCTATTCGCTTACCGGCATTCCAGAAGATTTCACTGTGTTGCTTGGCAGCCCACCCTATGCCCGATCGGTCCCGCCTGTCGCTTGCTACCGGAAGCGTTTTTTTGAATTCGCCTATGCAGCGGTATGGTTTGGAGCGAAGGGGTTTCAATACTGGGAGGACAATGGTTTTCAGCCCAAGCATTGGGATCGCGACGTGTTTTCCGAATTCCTGTCCGCTTGGTCGGTGATTCATCGTATTCGTCCCGCCAAGCCGTTGCGGACGACAGCCTTTGTTTATAGCCGACGCGTCTGCCAGACCCATCCGGATACCCTTCATCGTTATGGTTGTCGGTATTACCAAGACGGAAAAGGGCCTATGTTTCATGATCACGACATTTACAATACGGCGGAAGAATGTGTTGCATTTGCCTACGAAGAAGCGCGTCTGGACGGGCAATGTGCGGGCTTCATAACAGAACTGGATGACATAGAACGACTGTCCGCTGAGGACGTGCATACCCTTGTTTTGCCGCCTTTGGTCGGTTTAACTAATGCCGATCTGCAAAAGATTCGGGACCTACATGCTCGAGGAATTAATCTCGTGGCATTTGAAAATGTCTCTGGATTAGAAGATTTGTTTGGCGTGACACCGTTGAAAAACCCTGTAACACTGTACGGCCTGAAAGTGAAGGCCGAAGCGGCGCGGACCTCGCCCTGGCTCGAAATCAAAGGGGAACAGGAAAGCATTCTCCATTCGCAGTGTTGCTCGGCTTACCAATGCAAGGAAGCAACAACGATCATCGAGGGGCTAGATGCGCGTGGAAAGACGCTCGCTCCGGCATTGGTTATGCATGAAACTCCATGGGGACGGACGGCGTTCTTTACAACGCCTCCAACTCTGGTTTGGCGTGAATCAGGTGATGCAACCATTTCGTATGGAAAGGAAAATTTGAGCCATCTTGTCAAACGGGCGATGGCGTTGGTTCTGCGGGTTGTCGGCAATCCAGAGGTCGAAACAACAGCGGGCAAATTGATCGGATTCCGTGATAAGAAGGGAAAGGCACATATCATCCTAGCGGAAGATCATCACCCGCACCCTGCTCGAAATATTGAACCGATCATGACCATCCGACTGCCAGGCCTTACGGCTGAGGACATCCATTGCGACCGGCCCTTTGACATCGTTTCCGTCCAACCTTCGCTGGTTCGCCTGTGTGTACCCTTGGCGGCCCATCAATGCGCCCTGATCTCACTGGATTCTTGACTATAACTTCAGTTTCGTCTTCGTCCTCGTTTTTTCGTGGCGTAGCCGTGCGGCAAGATGACTCCTAAATTCGTAATTTTCTCCCAGCTAGAACCTAGCCGGAAACCTAACACTTTCCTTGCGGACTTTGCGTAAACTTAGCGATCTTTGCGTTTAAGATTCTATCACCATAGCCAACAAGGAGTGTCCAATGTCCAAATGAATGATCGCTCGCGAAATCTACGATAATAACGTAAGACCGTAGACGGTCTGACCGATTACGGTTCTAGGTTTTTTTGATTTTCAGAATTCTACGGTTTTTGATATACTGCACGACACAAACTGGAGTTTCATGTCGACGCTCCGAGTGTTTTGCACTGAGCCCAAAAGGGAAATGACCATGAGTAAATTAAGAATCGGTGTTTTTGGTTGCGGCGGAATGGCTCGCTCGCATGCCTCACGTTTCGAGTCGATCCTAGATCGCATTGAAGTGACCGCCCTAGCGGATCTCGATATCAGCCGTGCCCAAGCGGTCGCGGACTTGCTGCCCGGGAAACCGTTAGTCACGACAG
Organism: uncultured Lentisphaerales bacterium; assembly: GCA_964618405.1. Lineage (GTDB taxonomy): Bacteria > Verrucomicrobiota > Kiritimatiellia > RFP12 > UBA3636 > JBBQIY01. Next base: position 5,227 of record CAZUAY010000155.1, on the reverse strand, counting down.
ACTACCGAGAAACGTTGCCTTACATCGATGCAGCACTGGTCGTGCTGCCACACGATCTGCATCATTCCGCAACAATCGAGTGCCTGAACGCTGGCAAACATGTGCTATGCGAAAAGCCGCTGGCCAACAGCGAGCAAGAATGCCTCGAGATGATCGAGGCGGCACGCCGAAACGACCGTGTGTTGATGACGGCTTACTGTGTGCGTTTCAATCCGTTGATTTGCAAACTGCGAGACCTCATCATTGATGAAACCTTTGGTCGCTGTTTCCAGCTCTCGATCTGGACCGAACAGCACACAGAGCGACCTCTCGACAACTGGAGCTGTCAGGCGCGTCGACTCGGCGGCGGTCAATTGTTTAGCCATGGCTGCCATTATATCGACATCATGCTCTGGATCATGGGCAAACCACTCTGGGGTTCGCATCTCGGAACAAATCTTGGCACGCCGTGGATGGAGCGGGAGGGCACGAGCAATGTCTCCATTTCATTTGAAGGCGGCAAGCTCGGCTACCACTTCGGCACGTGGGGAGCACGCGGCACCAAGCTTAAATACGCGATCCATGCGCATTGCGAAAAAGGTATGATTGAATGGGACTTACAAGGCGGCCAACTTCGCTACTACGGCGATGCTGAAGCGCATGTACCGGGCTCCGACGCAAAACAGCGTATGGTTGTGTTAGCCGATAATGCGGCTGCACCCAGCAAGGCCACCACCGAAGAGATGGCTCACTTCGTCGACTGCGTCCAAAACGGAACGAAGCCTCTGACTGATGCGGTTTCTAGCCTTGAAGGACTACAGGTAATTTGGAAGCTCTACGAAGCCGAGGATCAACACCGTCTGGCCGACTTGCGAGGACTGGGACTGGGCACGCATTAAAGATTTTCTTAAAACCGTGCGATGTTTTATGAGATCAAACTGGGTGCTCGTCCTCTGGACAAGCACCATGCGCCCCCGGTGACTTGAGAATACATTGAGGACTGACTTCAATAGGATCCAAGTTTCTTCGCCAATGAAATAATATGTCTGAAGTCCTCAAGGCTGACACTTGACGGCACCGAATGATCCGAGGAGAAGATATAGCCTCCATCCTGTTTCACAATCGGAAGGACGCGTTCCATCTCAGCCCTTATCTGATCCGGATGGTCCCACAGCACCGCATTAATCCCTCCATGCAGAACAAGGTCATTCCCGTAAAGTTTTTTAAGGTGACTGGGGTCCATACCCGCTTTCACCTCCAGTGGATTCAAGGCGTCGAGACCGATCTCGATCAAATCTGGAATGAAAGGATTGATGTTTCCGCAGGAGTGAAGATGAGCCTTCACCCCCTTAGCGTGTGCCCACTCAATAGCACGTTGATGGAACGGTTTCACCAGATCACGATACATTTGCAGAGAAAAAAACTGCTTCCCCTTGTAACCCATATCGTCGGGCCATCCAATACTATCGAATGTGTACCCTGCGTCCCAAACCATGTCCAACAAGGTTAACTGAGTTTCAAGCTCATGGGAAAACATCTCCCGACACCAATCTGGATCCTCGACAAGAGCATACAGCAGACGCTCCGTTCCGACGATCCAGGAATGTGTCACATCGAAGCCAAACCAGAGATCTGCTTGAATCCAATATCCGGCCTTTCGCCACTGCGTATAATTGTCCTTCAACTGCATCCAGTTGACGCGATCCCTTGACGGGCTCATTCGCAACTTCGCCTTTTCCCAACTCTCACGATCCACAATAGTGAAATCGAGAAACTCCGGAGTTGAAGCTGCATGTTTCCAGTTCTTGAGTGTAGCACCCCACGAGGTGGTGTGGATCCGATATTCATCGGTTTCTTCGAGGGTTTTCACTTCATATCGAGGAGAGTTGCTAACGCTGATGTTGGCAATGCGATCTAAATCGAAATACTCGACATAGTCCACCTCCGCTGGCATACCTTCCCTTTGCCACCGTTCGATCGTAGATTCCCAAGGGATATCAATAATAGGAATACGATCTGCCTCGCGGTGCTCATACATGCGCGTAAACCGCTCTCTCGATGTCATCTTATCCATTCCGCCTCTCCCTCATTGCGCTTCAGTCTGCGAGATCGAAGCGGTTAACGAACGCATCGTGCGTTTGTTTTAAGCCCTTGCGTATAAAGCCAAAATCACTACCAAAGTTAAAAAACCGCCCCCCCATCTCCGCAAATGTGGCAGCCTCTTCGATACTCGCTACTGGCATCCCCCACCACTTGCCATGGCGAGCAGCGGCAGCAGCAATCTTTTCGATTGCCTTCATCACTTTCGGATGCCGAGTTTGTCCAATGACGCCATAGCCGTTGGATAAATCGGCGGGACCTGCGAAGAGAATTTCGTAGCCAGGCACGGATGCAATTTCATCCACTGCCTCAACGGCTTCAACATCTTCAATCTGAAGCGTGAGAAAGGTCTCGCGGTTTGCGTGTTCAATATATGCAGATGTTTCTGCAAGTCCCATGTCAGCGTCGCGCATGACGTTTTCGAGTCCACGGCGGCCGATCGGTCCGTATTTGCCGTACTCGACCCAGCGCGCAGCCTCCTCTGGAGAGCGAACATGGGGGATCATCATCCCACTGGCTCCTTCTTGCAGGGGACGCAAAAAAGTGGCATATCCCTCTTGTTTGCGGATGCGTACTAAGGCATCTGCACCGCCCAATCTCGCCGCCATAATCAGCGTCTCTATTTCACGCCACGTGAAGGAGCGATGCTCCATATCGAGCCAAACGGCGTGAAACCCGAGCATGCCAGCCAGTTCGACTGCCATCGGGTTGACGCTCATGCTGATACTAGCCATTAAGACCGGTTTGTCAGCTCGCAAACGAGCTAAAACTTTACTATTGCGCATAATTGAAATCCCACTTTATGTATCGAAAATTAAATTCAACTGTGATAGGTGCAAGTATAGCTAAAATTTTAGAGATTTGTCAATTGATTGGCAACTCTCTCCAGGGCAGGCGCATCATTTTTTTTGATAAGCTCCGCCCTCCCACTGGGATTTGGCGTTTTGCCAACACCCCCGAGCGCCTCTCCTTCCACGAGACGCATGAGAAGAAGATCTTTCTCGGGCCAGAGGCGGCAACGCGCCGAGAAACCTCGCCCTGATAAGGCGCACAGTGCTCAACATCCTCGGGCGCGATGCGCAGGGACGCGGATTGCGTCGCTGCCAGAAGAACGCAGCTTGGAACCCTGCCCATCTGGAGGCATTGCTCTCAGACAACGACTAATCCCCACCTCCGTCAGATGATGGGGTGCCGATTACGGCGCGGTGCCTCGTCCACGCTTTCGCGCTCCCGGCCGAAACGGGCATCTGGGTGCGCAGCAGAACTGTCGTCAAAAATTTGATGCGTTTGCCCTGAGCGGCCAAGGCAGTACGCCATTATCGAGAGCCCAAGCCTCGTACTGAGCGGCCAGTTCTTGTGCCCGTTCAGGATCAACAGCGGCGCGATCATCGAGTTCTGTGCGATCCTCGACCATGTTGTACAATTCCCATGCCCCGCCGTTCGCGGAGACGAGCTTCCAATCCCCTTCACGGACTGCTCGGTTGCCCTCATGTTCCCAGAAAATCGCATCCCGTCGCGTGCCATCCGCCCCGTGCAACGCTTGACAGAAGCTTTCACCCGGAAGCGGCGACGTTTTCTTGCCACCGCAGGTCTCGGGATAAATCGCCCCAGCCAACACCAAACACGTTGGGAGCAGGTCTATCAAATGTCGCGGACGATGCAGGATGGCACCGGACGGCGTGTGTCCAGGCCAGTAAGCCACGCAAGGTGTCGCAATTCCACCCTCATGCACCCAGTGCTTGTAGCGCCGAAACGGCGTGTTCGATGCATTCGCCCACGGCAGATCGTAGCTCATAAAGGTGTTGGCGGAGCCGGGGTTCATCTCTGGGATATTGCCAACGGTGCAGGTCGTACCCGGACGCGCCGTCTTTGCGTATATTTCGGGCCACGCGTCGGGTTCACCGTCTTCGCGAAGGAACTCCGCACAACCGCCGTTGTCGCTCATGAAGATCACCAGCGTATTGTCGGCCACACCCGTTTCTTTCAGCGTGTTGAGCAAACGTCCAATCGCACGATCCATCGCCGTCACCTGTGCAGCATAAACCTGCATCCGCAACGCCTCCCAGTGCTGACGCTCAGGCGTATTGGTTGCAAAATCACGCGAAGCCGTATCTCGTGGCGACACCGACCACTTCCCATCTATCACCCCCGAAGCCTGGAGACGCTTAAAGCGAGCTTGTCGAACCGCGTCCCATCCGTCGTCGTACTGGCCATCGTAGGATGCAATATCTTCAGGAAGCGCATGCAAGGGCCAATGCGGTGCGGTATAGCAGAGGTGCAAAAAGAACGGCGACTGATCTTCAACCGCCTCGCGCACCATGCCACACGCCTTGTCGGTTATGGCATCTGTATAGTAGAAATCAGGATCATCGGCCGTAATCCGACGATCCTGGTCCATCAGTCCATGGGGATAAAAAAAGGAGCCACAGCCGGCAAGGGTTCCATAAAAACGATCGAAGCCCCGTGATAACGGATACGGATTACGCGCCGAGCCCACAGGGCTTTCCGGCTCTGCCTGTCGGTCAATCGGCAACCCCGGTGAAGCATGCCACTTGCCCACGTACAACGTTCGATAGCCTGCCGGCTGAAGTACCTCGCCGATGGTTGGACAATCGTCACGAAGAAAGCCCTGATAAGCCGGCCCCACACCGCTATCGTTTATCATCAAGCCCACCCCCGCACGGTGTGGGTACTGCCCCGTCAACAGACTGGCTCGTGTCGGACAACACCGAGCGGCGTTATACATCTGAGTAAATCGAACGCCTTTTGAGGCCAGTTCGTCGAGATTAGGCGTTCGAATTTCGGATCCAAAACACCCAATGTCCGAAAACCCCATATCATCCGCGAGGATGATCACAATATTAGGTTTCTGCGCTATCGAAGAAGAAGCTGTCATCGTCTGTGTTCTCGAAAGTGTTTATTGACGGCTAGACCCAGTTCTCAATGCGTATCCTGTCACAGGATGCCGCCTGAGTCAACTGAGAATTTAAGTTTTACCGCATCCGTTTTTCTTTGTCGTAAGCGTCTAAAACGCTTGCGCCTTTCGCCCCCTGCGCACCTTGCGTTAAAACCTTAAACGCAAAGGCCGCAAAATTTACGCAAAGTCCGCAAGGAAGGTGTTAGGTTTCAGGCCCTAGGTTCTAGCTGG
>CAZUAY010000154.1:0-9677 GCA_964618405.1 uncultured Lentisphaerales bacterium | reverse complement strand
TTTATAATTTATCCGCGGAAGAACAGGCCAAAATTAAGAGCCTGCCCAAATCCCTCGATGAAGCTTTAGACGCACTGGAAAAGGATCAGGATTTCCTCCTGGCCGGCGGGGTATTTCCCCGGCGCCTTATCGATACCTGGATCCAGATCAAGCGCAAGGAAGCGCGGCGGGTCAGTGAAATTCCCCATCCCCTGGAATTCGAACTTTATTACGATCTATAAAACGATTTATAAAAAAAGGAGACCATTTGGGGCGTTCACATAGGGATTCATGAAAAATTTGTGTGACGGCTTCAAGCGGGGCAAAAAGAGACCAGTCATGTTCAAGCGTAATTGCTTGGCACGCCTGGTCTTTTTTGTTATTCCACTTTAACGGGCCCGGTAGGCATTCTCGACCGCGTCCTCCATGTCAACGAAAATCGTCTGGCTGTCAGCGCATCTTACTGCTGTTCCCATTACTACGAATTTAGTACTAATTATTTTGCTACGTTCTCAATGAATCTCATGAGCATAGCCGCGACTTGCGCGCGGGTGGCGTTGCCTTGAGGATCAAGCTTTCCCCCGTTTCCTTGCACAATGCCTGCGCCGCAAGCCCATTGGATGGCAGGGATAGCGTATTCAGAGATATTGAGCGCATCTTCAAAAGAAAGAATATTGGTGTTTTCGCCGACACTGACATCATAGCCCTTATTCTCGGCATAACGGTACAAAATGGTCGCCATCTGCTCACGCGTTATCAGGTCTTCGGGGCCGAATGTTTCCGCATCATAACCTTTGACAATACCCTTTGCACTTGCCCAGACAACGGCGTTCGTATACCACTTTCCGGAAGCCACATCGGCGAAGGGGTTTTCTGTGATCGCTGTCGGCGCTCCCTCGACACGATGAAGGACGGTGACCAGCATCGCCCTTGTCATTGGGGCATTGGGTTCAAAGGTCGTTGCAGAGGTCCCTTTGAACAGCCCGGTAAGCAGGACATAATCAATCCCTTCATGGTACCACTGTGTGATATCCACATCGGTAAATGGTGCGCTCGGGCAGTCATGGGCAAACTTCGCTTCAATTTTGTGGTTGGTGGTGACGGAGGAGAAGGTATAGGTTGCTACAACGCCGACACTAACGCCGTCAACAAGGACATCAGCAATCTTGTATCCCGCTTGAGGTGTTATCGTGTAGGTCTTGCAGCCGTTTTTCACAATATTTGTTGTACCTGCCGGCGTAATTGTACCACCCTCATTGCTGATTGCAATAATCGAGTAAGTGTTTGGTGTATACGATCCGCCACCGCCGCCGCTATATATCCAGTTGGCGGTCACTGCAACAGCCTTGTAGGGCATGGTAAAGGTGGTTGTTGCGCTGCCCGCATTTGCAAAGGTTACTCCATCCGAGGCGGTCCAGCCGGTAAAGCTGTAATTGCTCCTGCTACCGGCGTGGATAGAGACCTGTACGCCGGGGGCGTATTGGCCTGCGCCGCTGGCCTCCGCATAGCTGCCGTTTACTGTCAGCGCATAGGATTCCACGGGAGCGTCCTTATAGGTCGCCGTGACGGTGACTGCACCGGAAGGCATGATGAACGTGGTACTTGCGCTGGCGGCATTGTCAAAACTGCCGCCGTTCGAGGTGATCCACTTGTCAAATATTTTTCCTTGCGCGGGAGGATTTGCCGTGATGCTCACCGGTATGCCTGCGGCATAGCTTCCGCCGCCCGTGCCGTTTTCTACGGTAAGCAGATAGGCCGTAGCCGGGGTTCCCGTAAATATTTTACGGATGACATAGTTTCCGGTATCGGAAATAAAAAGGTCACCGTCACGATTAGCGCTTAGACTAAAAGGGTTATACAGCAAAGCTTGGGAGGCCGGGTCCCCGTCACCGGAATAACCTGGTGTCATACCCGTGCCTGCCACGGTGGTGATGATCCCGCCTGCATCTACTTTGCGAATGACGTTGTTTCCGGAATCGGCAATATACAGGCTTCCGTCCACCATGGCTATGTCACGGGGTCTGTTTAGCTTCGCGGCGATTGCCGGCGCCCCGTCGCCTTCATACCCTTCGTTTGCTGTAAGAGCTTTACCGGCTATGTTATAAATATTTCCCGCCGTCATTGTAATGCCAAATCTAGTCTGATTGGAAGCGGATACCATGCGGACGCGATTGTTAACTGTATCGGCAATGTAGAGATTGCCATCACTATCCGTTTCCACCCCATAAGGCAGATTCAGCTTGGCGTCTGCTGCCGGGGCCCCGTCCCCGGAATTACCGGAAATTGCCGCGCCGACGATGGTGGTGATAATACCGGTCCCATTTACCTTGTGGATGCGATAATTTTGCGTGTCAGCAATATAGAGATTGCCATGGCTGTCGAGCGCGATATCGGAGGGATCTAAGAGCGTGGCGTTAATCGCCGGGCCCTCGTTGCCGGAATACGTATCCCAGCCTTTACCGGCTATGGTATAGATATTCCCGGCCGTCATCGTAACTCCAAACTTGGTCTGATCGGAGGCAGACACCATGCGGATACGGCCGTTCTTTGCGTCAGCTATATAGAGATTGCCGTCGGAATCCACTGCGATACCCCGGGGTTGGTTTAAGCTGGCACTTCGCGCTTCCCCTCCATCGCCGAAATAACCGGCGCTTCCCGTGCCGGCTATGGTATAGATCCTTCCGGCCGTCATCGCAATTCCAAATTTGGTCTGATTAGATGAGGATACCATGCGAATGCAGTGCCTATCCTCATCGGCAATATAGAGATTGCCCGCACTGTCCACCGCCACGCCATAGGGCCTATCCATTGTGGCTTCGGTAGCTAATCCTCCGTCACCTGAATATCCAATCTCTCCATTGCCGGCGACCGTGATGATTATCAGAGGTGCGGAGGCTGTTGCACCATAGGTGACGGTAAATGTTACAGTGTTCCCCGTTTCCGAACCAGTAGTAGTGGTCGTGCCCACTGAGGCTGATCCCCCCACTGTAGGAGTGAAAGACGCGGATTGAAACGCCTTACCGTTTTTGGATGTCAGAGTGACCGTAGCGGTATAAGCCTGACCCGCCTTAAATTTGCCTTCGCTGGTCATTGCCTCGTTCCAATTCAATCCTGTAATCGTATAATCGGAATGGTTTGTGACGTCTTGCGCCTGCTCCGCTGTTTGTGGAATTTCTCCCGCGGCGGGAGGTGTAATGGTTATTGTTGCTGAAGAAAGGGTGGCACTGGGAAACAGCACTTTCACGGGAGGATCGATTTTCTTTGGCTCCCCGGTAACTGTGTTGACACCGCACTGCTCACTTGTGTTGCTGCCCCATGCCCAGACATCCCCGTCCGCATCAAGGGCCAGAGTGTGATTGCCTCCCACCGATTTCGAGACATAAATAATATTTTCCAGTCCAATAACCCGCACCGGGTTTTCACTATAGTCAATAACGATACTTCCAAAATCATTTTTTCCGGAAGCCCACACGGTTCCATCGTTTTCCCGTGCAACATAGAAGGCCCCCGTGCCCCCCAAACCGGTAATGTCTGAATATAGCGTAAGGGTTGGCACACTTCGGTTCGTTATAGTTCCATCGCCCAACGACCCTAAACTATTATAACCCCAACCATAGACGTCTCCTGTCTTGGTGAACAGCATGGCGTTCTGATGACCTGCGCATATTCCACTGATTTCTATACCGTCGGGAACTGTAATTTGAACCGGTGTAGGATTGGCACTTAAAGCATCAACAGTACCGTTGCCCAGCTCTCCGTAGTAATTGCTGCCCCAGCTCCAGCACTTGCCGTCAGATCTGAGAGCCAAAGCATTGTGATAGCCTGCACTAATGGCAACGATGTCTTGTAAAGCGGCTATTTTTGCCGGTGTGCTTATGGTTTCAGTAGCAGGCTGCCCCAATTGCCCTTTTCCATTGCCTCCCCATGCCCAGACATCGCCATTTGTTTCAAGGGCAAGGCAGAAGTTGTAACCAGCTGATATGGCAGTGATGCCGGACAGCCCTGTAATCTGCACCGGCGTGTGGTTGCGAGACATCTCCGCTGGAAGACGTCCCAACTGGCCATTACCATTCGTTCCCCATGCCCAAACTGTGCCGTCATTTTTCAAGGCCAAGGAGAACAAATGGCCTGCTGCAATGGATTTTACCCCAGCAAGCCCTATGACTTGTTTTGGCGTTTCATATGTATAGTCAAAGGTGCCCCGGCCCAGCTGCCCCTGTGCATTTCCTCCCCACGCCCAGACCGTGCCGTCCTCCTTTAGATAAAGTGAGTGTCCGCCGCCTGCTGCGATGCGTGCGTCCGGTGCGGAGGGTGCGGTAACAGCAGGATTGATTGCAATGGTGAAGGTTTTTATATCGTGAGCAGAATTGATATCTATAACCCGTATGCGCACAGGGTAAGTCTGCGCATTTGTCGGTGTTCCGCTCAGCACACCGGTGGAAGAGTTCAGCGTCAACCCCGCAGGCAGAGGATCCAGGTGGTAAAAACTATACACCCCGGTTCCTCCGGAGGCGGCAAAGGTGTGTTCGTAGGATGTCCCAACCGTACCGGCGGCAGGAGCGGCGCCAGCTAAAACAGGATGGGGGAGGGCATTTGTTATCGCAAAATATTTGATTTCTCCCAGCAATCCGCCGTCTTCGGCGGAGATTGTTCCGAGCCCATAGGACAGCCGTGGGGCTTCACCTCCCCGAACAGGCGTGGTAAGTGTCAAAAGAATTTTTGTATTATCCGTTTCGACAAGAGTAGCCGCTTTAACATTTTTGTTGGCACCAAAATCGCCGACAACCGTAAACCCACCAGCGCCACCGCCGGTATCTGCCATTGCCTTGTTGAAGGTCAGCTCAACGTTCCCGTCGGTTGTGACAGCGGCCGATTGCAATATCGGGGCATCCCCCGCCGCAAGCACCGTCACCGGCGCGAGTGCGACAACCATGACAAGGGACAATAACAGAGAAAGAATCTTGGTTTTATTACCCTTACAAAACATAAAAATTCTCCTTTCAAGCGCTTTTGCTAATTATTCTCATGGGTTTTGAAAAACGGGCTCATCATTGCTTCATGAGCATGATTGCTCCCAACGAAATGCACCCCTCATCATCTGCCAGGGGGAAAAAGAGTGCGCTCTGATATTTGTCGCGGGTTGGGTAGCTCCAGCTCTTGCAGAACAATGCCAATGGGTTGGAAAGACGACTTAAAAGTGCGGTCTTTCCGTAAAACACGCCCTCCACAGCTTCCAGAATGGCAAAATTTTCACTGGTGATGCGATCCAGAAAGCTGAGGTACCTGTCGGATATGTCGCTTTCGCTCAGATCGGTATTTTCCATAAGCGTCCGGTTCACCCGATATAAAACGCCGGCATTTTTAAAAAGGGCAACCGGATAGGGGAAAAGATTAATCACGGATAAAGGCTCTTCTTCGGTTTGAATAAGAAACTGAAAGCGTTTAATAAATTGCTCCTGCGCCGAGAGATTCTTTTCCATATCCCGTTGTAGCGTGGTAAGCTCGGCAAGAATCTGCTCCCTGCGCTCTTCCTGCTTCAATGCAGTCACCCCCTCATTTTAAAGCATTTTACTATCTTCATTATAAAAAAAGGGCGGCGCCAGACATATCGGTTTCTTGCTGAATATTTGTCAATTATGAGCATAAAAAAGCCCTGCATCCTTGTCAGATACAGGGTTCTGGTTTATTCACTATTTTTCGACTTTCTTTCGGTACTCAGACGGGGTCATGCCCGTCTTGTCCTTAAAAAACCTCGTGGAATTACCGGGATATTCAAAGCCGCAGGATATAAAGACTTCGGCAATGCTAAGGGTCCTATCCCGCAGCGCCGTTTTCAGACGATTGATCTTGATTTCCTGATAATAGCCATATGATGTCAGGCCAGTATGCTTCTTAAATAGGCGAGAAAGCTGGGAAGGGCTCAGATGAACGAAGTGCGCAATCCTGGCGGCGTCAAAATCCTCCCGCCAGTGATTTTCCAAGTATTCCTTTGCCCTTGCCACCTCCGGTCTGCCATTGTATATTCTACTTGTAAAGAATATACATACGACATACATAAGCTTTCCGTCGGCGGCAAAGACAGGGAAGTTCAGTATGTCGGTGTAGATTGCTTCAATGTCGTAAACCTCACTTCTTGTCTTGTACCACTCCCAAAAGCTCTCCAGCGGCAATCTGATATCCTCAATCAGCACAAGCTCTCCTTCAAAGGTTCTGCGAATCTCATCGCGTAAGCCAAATTGCTCGTTTACCAGGGGGTCCTTGCGCAGATTGTACTTGCCCATTATTAAAGAAGTGTCTCGGACATTCCACATTTTGAGTGTAGCCTCGTTGACAAAAGCGATATCACCGCAGGGCTTGAATATTTGGACGGGAATGGGGAAAAGCTCCCCAACCTGAAAAAGCCGGTTTTCCATCGCACAAAAAGTAGCTGTGGGCGTGTTTTCAGCCGGTTTCACGGTGGCGGGCGGATTTTGCGGACTTTCGCGCGGCCTGAGCCGTAAGGCCTTTCTGTATTGGGTCGGCGTCATTCCAATCCTGTTTTTAAAGACCTCCGCAAAGCTGCTGTAATCAGAGCCGCAGGATGCAAAGGCCTGGCTGATGCTGAGGCTGTCATCTCCAAGAGCGGCTTTGATTTTTTCGATTTTAACCTCTTGATAATAGCTATACGGCGGGATGCCGAATATATTTTTAAACAGACGCACCAAATGATGACGGCTTATGCCCACGATTTTTGAGAGCCTGTCAAGACCAAAATCCTCCTTATAATTGACGTCTATGTATTCTTTTGCTTTCATGATATCCAGCCGCAGCCGGTAGACACGCTTAGTCATAAACACCGCGACCACATAAGCAACCGAAGCATCCTCGTCTCGCAGAGGAAGGCAAATAATATCCTGATAAATATCACTTTCTGTGGGTCTACCCTGCACTGATGTATAACGGCTGTCAATTTCTTCGAAAGGGACCCTCAAATCATAAAAGGATAAGATTTCACCGTCAAAAACCCGGCGCAGATAGTCTGACAAGCCAAGCTTTTGGTTGATATGGGGGTCGGTTAAAATATTATACTTGCCTACAATTTCCTGGGCAGAGATTTGAAAGAAGTCAACAAAGGCCTGATTGATAAACAGACTGATGCCGTCCGGAGAGAATACCTCCATAGGAACGGGAAAGAGCTTGAGCACGGAAAGCAAATCCAGCCTGCTCTCCGGTGAATAGCCGATAAAACCCGCAGGTTCTTCTCCAGGTGGATTAGGTTTCTTCATAGAGCTACCCTCCTCACGTTTGTATTTTAAAGCATTATTACTCTTTCGTTGTTATTCTAGATTTCTCCGGCACAAATTCCATTATGTCTTCCACATTGACCCGCTGTGGAGTGCACATTTAATAAGCACATCCATGCTGACATTTTGGTGCTTTGAAAGTTTCGCCACAGAGGACGGACCCCTTTTTGCCGGCAAGCATTGCTGCCACCCTTGCATATCAGACTAATTATAGCATGAAATCATTGTTTTTACAGTAAGTTATATACAAGTTCCACGTAGTTTTTGAATTAGGTTTGAATTATTCCATTTTACATCTTTACGGTATCCGCAAACAGCGGGTGCCGTATTTTTTTGTCTTTTTTCGGATTTGGGGGGCTACGGTAGCAGCTCTATTTTCCCTTATCGATGGAAGACTCTGCACAGATACAGCACTTACAGAAAATTTCCCCTAACACAGGGTGTATAAAAGTGCCCTCCATTCTCCGTATAGCGAAAGGACAAAAATATTCTCTCGTCTCACTACGGATTTTGCCATGTGCCTGTCCAGTAGGAAGTGAGGAGCAGAAAATTACGGTCGACACGTGGGGGTTAATTTTTTCGGCTTATAGCAGAGGGACAAAAAGATTTTCAAAGGTTTCGTCCAAAACGCCTGTTTTGTTCCAGTGAGTGGTGAAGAACAAAGAAATTCCCGAATTTTTCGTTCAAACCGGATTCTGTCCTCCATTGAGTAGTGAGAACGCATCTTAAAACAGCCCCCAATCACTGTATGGCAAGAGGCAATAAAAATACAAACCTCAGAAGGAAGTGAACAAATGCAATACGACAATCTGCCGAAAGAACTGCGCGACAACGGAAAGTTCTGTTTGTGGAACTACGAAGAGCGTAAAGGAAAGGTAAAGCCGGATAAAGTGCCTTATCAAATCAATGGCAAGCGGGCGCAGTCAAACAACGAAAATACATTTACCGTTTACTCCAGCGCAGTCGCGGCGGTGAATAGATATGACGGTCTGGGGCTTGGTATTTTTCGTGGCTTCAGTGCCGTGGACGTTGACCACTGCGTTAATGCGGACGGTACGCTGACCGCTATCGGTCAATCCATCGCGGACATATTTACAGGCTGCTACATCGAGAAAAGTCCCTCCGGCACCGGTCTGCGTGTCCTTTTCAAGGCAACGGAATTCAAATACGATATCGCAAAATACTACATCAATAACACCAAACTCGGCGTTGAGGTATATGTGTACGGTGCGACAAAGAAGTATGTTTCCGTTACGGGTAACGTCCATCAGAAGGGCGATGTTCTTGAAGCCGCACCACAGCTGCAAATACTCCTCGACACTTTTATGCAGCGGGCGGTAAAACCGAGCAAGGATTACGGTTACGAAGATCAACCCACCGTGACAGCCTCTTACCTTTCTGATGACAGCGTAATTGAAAAGGCGAAAGCGTCAAAAAACGGAGCGGCGTTTGCAAAACTCTGGGAGGGCGATATTAGCGAATACCCGTCCCAAAGCGAAGCCGACCTTGCTTGCTGTTCCCATCTCGCGTTTTGGTGCGGCAAGGACATAGTACAGATGGACAGGCTGTTCCGGCGCTGTGGCCTTTACCGTGACAAGTGGGACAGAGCGCAGAGTGGCTCCACCTATGGAAAAATAACCCTTGAAAAAGCGGCATCCCTCTGTTCTTCCATATATCAGCCGATTCTACACACCGACGCTACGGAGGATTTTGGTATTCTTGCGCCGAGACTGGCGGAACTAAAGCCGGACAGCAACAGGCGCTACGGCTGGTCGGACAACGGCGCGGGGCGGCTTTTCGCGGATGTTTTCAAGCCATACGCAAGATATGTGCCAGAGCGAAAGGTCTGGTATGTCTATGACGGCACCCGCTGGGTCACTGATATGGCGGCTCTCAAGGTAATGGAACTGTGCAAAGACCTCTCTGACGCTCTGATGACATACGCGCTCAGCATCCATGATGAGCATAAGCGAAAAGACTACATTAAATATTGTGCCAAGTGGCAGATACGCGGTGTTCGAATTACCGTCCTGAGCGATGCGCAGAGTGTGTATCCCATTTCAATGGAGGAATTCGATACTGACCGATATCTGTTCAACTGCAACAACGGCACACTGGATTTACGCACCATGCAGTTCCGCGACCATAGCCCGGAAGACAGGCTCACCAAAATCGCGCCTGTGAAATATGACCCAAACGCCGTGTGTCCACGCTTCAACAGCTTCATCGATGAAATTATGAGCGGCGATAAGGAAAAATCAAAGTTCCTACAAAAGGCTCTTGGTTATGCGGTCAGTGGGGATACCCGCTTCGAGTGTATGTTCTTCCTCTACGGCGAAACGACCAGAAACGGTAAAGGCACCCTGATGGAAAGCATTCTGCGGGTGTTCGGGGATTACGGAAAAGCGGTGCGCC
>CAZUAY010000153.1:3486-9678 GCA_964618405.1 uncultured Lentisphaerales bacterium | reverse complement strand
CCTCAAGGCATGGAAGTCATATTGACTGGCATCCCGCATGCCAACGATCCGCGCTTTCCTCGTGATGTCTTTGACTGCTCGCTTGAGACTGGCAGGCTTCGCACTCTTGTTCGGTAAAAACTGCACTCTGGTTAGGGCCTCGACTTCATGAAAAAGCTTGGATAGGGCGCCGCATGAAATCGCCCGCTCGGCTTGAATTTCCCGATATGATTTTCCGCTAGCATAAAGTGTCAGCAGGTCCGTAATCTTTTCACGCCTACTCATGGTCATCTCCGCGTCCTCTAGAGCCTTCAGGACTTCCGGGAGTATCTTTGTGAGGATTACACTTGGCGGTGCGTCTGCATGTGCCTGTGACGAGTTTTGGGGCGAAGCGAATGCACGAGCAAAAACTTTTTTGACTCGATAGGTTATTCCGTCCGGGTTGCCTCGTAACATTCTCTCGGCATCGGGAAATACGAAAACCGCGTCCACTTTTCGTTTGGCAAGGGCACACTCCAGAACCGTCCGTAGTGTGTCCATTATGGGGAGGGTGACGGCAGCACTTGTTTTCGATGTCTTGACGGTCAACGCCCCGGTCTCCAGATTCACGCTCGACCATTTAAGGCGACACACGTCACCCCTTCGCAATCCCGTAGAGAGCGCTGTCACAATCAAAGGGAAGATAAACGGATCAGATTTAGCCTCTTTGAGCAACCTGTCCACCTCTTGGGCGGTCAGCGGCTTCCTGTGCGCAGTCTCACCGCCCTCAGGGGTTTCGATGCGAATATTCTTGAACGGATCGTCAATTCCTGTTGGCAATATACGGCCCAGTACAAAGCCCAGCACCCCTTTCACGTTCCTGATGGTCTTAGGGGTCAATGCCCTCCCTGCCTTGTCTGGTTCGGACAGGGTCGCGATATAGCGCTCCGCCACCTCGGGTGTAATGTCTAGGACCGTCCGCAAACCACGCGGGGTTGCCCAATCGGCGAATCGCCTCACAACGGAAACCTGCCAATCCTTCCAGCCCTTAGTTCGTTTGCCCGACATAGTCTCGACAAACTCGGGTAGGTCGGCTAGTTGGGTTTCTTTCCACTTGCGCCCAGTCCTGCTTTCAATCAGTCGTTCGGTCAAATTGTCGGCCCGCCCCCTTGCACGTGCATCGGTCTTGAACTCAGCAAGCTCTTTTTCAGCCCTTGCCCGACTAGCCTCAAACACAGGCGTGCCCATCTCCAATAATGACTCGGGTATATCTCTGGGTAGTGGCTCTTTGAGTGGCGTGACAACTCGCTTCCCATTCCGGTCTCGGTAAGATCCATACCAGTGCGGAATCGGGGTGCCGTTTTTTCGCTTTCTGATTTCCACTCCCATAGAAGTCCTCGCTTTCTATCATCTGTTGCTTTGTGAAACAGTTTGGCAAATATTGGCAAAATGAGCAAGCCGAAAACACAAATAACGACACAAACGGAAAATGAACAGTCATGAAACACCCATGCTTTCAGGCGTATATGTGCTTTACACGTAAGGCTCATAACCTGAAGGTCGTTAGTTCAAATCTAACTCCCGCAACCATCTAAAGCCCTGAGAAACAACAGTTTCTCAGGGCTTTTTTATGTAATCGGTCAGTCGCCGGGGTTTGAGTGGAAAGCCCCAAAGAACAAGCTTTGACCTCACCCCCGTTGACTGCCCGATTACAGTTGCGAGTCGCGAGTCATCAGTGGCGAGTGGCAGAATGAATACGCGGACACATCCAGGGAGGACTTCTCAGATCTTCCGTAACGGCATCCCTTTCGCCCAGATACACGTCCCCAACCTCGTGGTTGGGGCTGATGGAGACTCGCAACTCGCTACTCGCAACTCGCAACTCGCTACTGTAATCGGTCGAGTGGGTGGTGCTCCTCTGTCTGCCCAACCCCGGCGACTGACCGATTACCGTTATTTATTACCTTTGGTCTTTTCTGTTCCCTTTGCTCCATATTTAAGTTAATATGACAACACTAAATTTACCTAAAGTTCGTGAGGAGTAATTCACAGTTTTATGAGCCAGTCAATAAAAGAAAAAGTTATTGAATCGATTAACGATGCGAAGGGGTTATACCACCGTTTGGTGTTAATTGTCGGGACGAGTGGAGTTGGTAAGAGTGCGTTGTTGCGAGAGATAGCCGAGGATTATGGTAAAAAGGTTATTAATGTCAACCTTGAGGTCTCGGCTGAATTACTTCAACTGTCAGCCAGACAACGGGTATTGCAGTTGCGAGATGTATTGGATAAAATCACTATCGATGTGGCCGACCTCGTTTTTCTTGATAATATTGAAATACTGTTTGAAAAGGATCTTCAGCAAGACCCCTTGCGTTTGTTACAGAGTTTGTCGAGAAATATCTCCGTTGTGGCAACCTGGAATGGAGATAAATTCGGAGGCCAACTTACTTATGCTGAAGTAGGTCACCGGGAATACAGGCGTTATGACTCGGTAGATGCTATTTGCGTATGTGTTTTAGATCAGAAATTTGATGGGAACTTCAATGAGGCATAAAAAATGAAATATGGAGACTTAATCCAGTTTGATCCAATTGAATCAGTTGTTCAGTTGCGCGATGCGGATAAAGCAAGTGCTGCTCAGAATCTGGTCAAAACCTACGTCATTTCAGAGGAAATGGCGGAACGGCTTATACACCTTGTCATCCCCCAGATGCAGTTCGATCAGTCTGTCGATAACAAGGGGCTGCTTGTCGTTGGCAACTATGGCACCGGCAAATCGCACTTAATGTCTGTTGTTTCCTGCCTTGCAGCAGACGCATCATTGCTTGATGGCCTGAGCCATTCCGGTGTTCGTGACGCTGCGGCGCAGATCGCCGGACGTTTTAAGGTCATTCGTACTGAGATCGGGTCCACCACGATGTCCTTGCGTGATATTGTGGTCGCCGAACTGGAGGAGCATCTTGAAAAACTCGGCGTGGAGTATGTATTCCCCGAGGCGGGCACTATTACCAGCCACAAACGGGCCTTCGAAGATATGATGGCCAAATTCGACACAGTATTCCCCGAGCATGGCCTGCTGTTGGTGGTTGATGAGCTACTTGACTACCTGCGCACCCGCAAAGACCATGAACTGATCCTTGACCTCAACTTCCTGCGTGAAGTTGGAGAGGTATGCAAGGACCTGCGTTTCCGTTTCATGGCCGGTGTACAGGAAGCCATTTTTGACAGTCCGAGATTCGCTTTTGTTGCCGACAGCATCCGCCGAGTGAAGGACCGCTTCGAGCAAATACTCATCGCACGTAGCGACGTCAAATTCGTAGTGGCTGAGCGTTTGCTTAAGAAGACCGCCGAGCAGCAAGCTAAGATCCGTGATTACCTGATGCCCTTTGCCAAATACTACGGCGGGCTCAACGAGCGGATGGACGAATTTGTTCAGCTTTTTCCTGTACATCCCGATTACATCGACACCTTCGAAAGAGTTACTGTGGTGGAAAAGCGTGAGGTGCTTAAAACCCTGTCTGTTGGTATGAAAGGTATCCTCGGTAAAGAAGTGCCTTCTGATGAGCCTGTACTGATCGCCTTCGATAGCTACTGGAATACCCTTAAGCAGAACGCATCGTTCCGCGCCATTCCAGAGATACGGGCGGTTATCGACTGTAGCCAAGTGCTGGAATCTCGTATAGAGAACGCCATCTCTCGCAAGCAGTACAAGCCGATGGCACTGCGTCTGATCCACGCACTATCTGTCCACCGCCTCACCACTGGCGATATCTATGCCCCCATGGGCGCATCCGCAGAGGAGTTGCGCGATCGCCTCTGTCTCTTTGATCCGCTGATCGCCGAGATGGGTAGCGACGAACCAGACAGAGACCTGCAGACCCACGTGGAAACCGTCCTGCGCGAGATCCACAAAACGGTCAGCGGACAGTTCATATCCTTCAATGCTGAAAACCACCAGTTCTACCTTGACCTAAAAAAGACGGACGATTTCGATGCCCTGATCGACAAACGGGCCGAAAGCATGGGGCAGACTCAGCTCGACCGCTTCTATTACGAGGCGCTCAAACGAGTCATGGAATGCCAAGATGCCACTTATGTGACCGGCTACAAAATATGGCAGCATGAGCTGGTCTGGCAGGAGCATAAGGCTGCACGTTCCGGCTACCTCTTTTTTGGCGCACCTAATGAGCGTTCCACTGCCGTGCCGCAGCGGGACTTCTACCTTTATTTTATCCAGCCGAATGATCCTCCACGGTTTAAAGATGACAAGGCTAACGATGAGGTTTTCTTCCGACTCAAAGGCACTGACGAAGAATTTCAGACTGCATTGAAAAATTATGCAGCGGCCTTGGATCTTGCTACCACATCATCAGGCCATGCCAAAGCCACCTATGAGTCGAAGACCAACGGCTTTCTGAAGAAGCTGGTTCAGTGGCTACAGAAGCACATGATTGACTCCTTCGAGGTTACCTACCAGGGGCGCACCAAGTCTCTGACCGAGTGGGCCAAAGGCAAATCTATTCGCGATCTGTCCGGTATTCCGCCCCACGAAACCATCAACTTCCGCGACTTAGTCAACGCCATTGCTGGAATATGTTTGGCTCCGAACTTCGAAAACCAGGCTCCAGACTATCCGATTTTCTCGATTCTGATCACCGGTAGCAACCGAGCCCAGGCCGCACAGGATGCACTACGGGCCATTGCTGGGCAGAACCGCACCAAGCAAGCCACGGCTGTTTTGGACGCACTAGAACTGCTTGATGGCGAAAGGATCGATCCCAGTAAATCGAAATACACCAAGTTCATCCTTGATGCCGTCAAGGCCAAGGGTCACGGTCAGGTGGTGAACCGTAGTGAGATCATCCATGACGACCACGGGCTAGAATACATGAACCCTGGGGGCGGGCGCCTGGAGCCAGAGTGGGTGGCGGTCATCTTGGCCGCGTTGGTCTATTCCGGCGACATCATGCTCGCTATTCCGGGTAAGAAATTCGATGCCACCGGTCTGCCGCAGCTTGCCGCCTCAGGTATGGACGAACTCGCCCGCTTCAAGCATCTGGAGCAACCCAAGGAGTGGAACCTGCCTGCGCTCAAGGCGCTATTCGAACTGCTTGGCATGACGCCGGGTATGGCTCAACTTGTCACTCAGGGCAAGGACGAACCCGTACAGAACCTGCAGCAAGGGGTGGGACAAGTGGTCAAGCGTATTGTCATGACCCAGCAGAAATTGCGTGAAGGACTCTCCTTCTGGGGGCAGGATCTACTCGCAGGCACTGATCTAGCCAGCCAAGCTATTGGGCTGGATGAGGCCAAAACCTTCTTTGAATCGCTCCAGGTCTACTCCTCGCCGGGCAAGTTAAAAAATTTCCGCTACAGTGCTCTCGAAGTGCAGTCCCATGAAAGGGCGGTGAAGGCACTGGACGAACTGGACGCTCTGCGCGAGTTCATTATGGGTCATAGCGCGACGGCTTCCTGGCTCTCCACCGCCGAAGCGGTGCTGCCCGCTGAGCACGACTGGGTGGACCGCATGAAGAGCTCCCGCCAGGATGTGCTGGATGCGATCAAACAGACCGATCTGGCCGAGCTGTCCAGCCAATCTCAGTCCATCGGGGCAAAGCTACAAAAGTTAAAAAAGGATTACCTCGTTGCCTACATTGGCCTGCACGCCAAGGCTCGGCTAGGCGTGAACGACGACAGGCGCAAAGTGGTGCTACTCAACGATCCACGCCTGCAAACGCTATTCAAGCTGGCCAGCATCGATTTGATGCCTCGGCAGCAGCTCACCGATTATCAGAACCGACTAGCAGCATTGAAGAGCTGTTTTGCCCTGACTGAGCAAAACCTCGATGCCACACCCATCTGTCCTCACTGTGGCTTCCGGCCTTCGGTCGAAACAGGCACGGGTGCGGGGTCGCAGAGGATCGATCAGATGGATGACCAGCTCGACGCCATGGTGGCTGCCTGGACCTCCACCATCCTCGGAAATCTGGAAGATCCGATCACCCAGACCAACATGGACCTACTGAAGCGTGACGACCGCGAACCGCTGGAAGCCTTTATCAAGTCGCGGGTGCTGCCGGTGCCGTTGGACAGCAATTTTGTCCACGCCCTGAAGGAAGTGCTCTCCGGTCTGGTCAAGGTCACCGTTAATGTGCAGGATCTGCAAAGCGCTCTTCAGATGACAGGCGGACCGGCGACCCCAGCAGAGATGAAGAAACGTTTTGAGGAGTACAT
>CAZUAY010000153.1:0-3476 GCA_964618405.1 uncultured Lentisphaerales bacterium | reverse complement strand
CCGGCCAAGGTGCGGATTGTTGTGGAAAGGTAATTGAATGAAACGATACACAGACAAAGAGCTGCTAGCCTTTCTTGAAGACCTGGAGTCTGACTTCGTTGAGCGGAAGCAGTCCTTTAAGGGGGATACGCCCACTAAAGCGAGGCAGGCCGTCTGTGCGTTCGCTAATGATTTTCCCAACCACAAAAAACCAGGTGTGCTCTTTATCGGGGTGCAGGATAATGGAGAGCCATCAAACGAGCCAATAACCGACGAGTTGCTTCGGAGTCTGGCTGACATGAAGACTGATGGGAATATTTTGCCTTTGCCGGTATTCTCTGTTGAGAAGCGGGTGTTAAAATGCGCTGAGATAGCCGTTGTCACCGTCCTGCCATCCGACATGCCGCCGGTCAGGTATGCTGGCCGGATATGGATTCGGACCGGACCACGCCGATCGATTGCCAATGAACAGGAAGAGCGCTTGTTGGTTGAGCGCCGGCGATTCCGGCTCCTGCCTTATGATCTTCAACCTGTGCCCAGCGCATCATTGCAGGATCTGAGCCGGGTCTTCTTCGAGGAGGAATATCTGCCCCATGCTGTTGCTAAAGATGTCTTGTCTGCTGATAATCGAGGTTACGCCGAGAGATTGGCTACTTGCCGAATGATTGTATCACCCGATGACCAGACACCTACCATCACCGGGATCCTGACTCTGGGAAGAAAACCGCAAGATTTTATTCCCGGAGCGCGTATTCAGTTTTTGCGGATCAATGGCACTCAGTGGGGTGATGAAGTTGTGGATGAGTTACGGGTAGACGGATCTATTCAGCACCAGATTACCGCATTGGATCAAAAAATGGCATCGCACAACCGTGTGTCGGTCGATATCATCAGTGCACCGAAAGAAATCCGTCACTATGACTATCCGATTCCCGCTTTGCAGCAATTGACACGGAATGCCGTGATGCACCGGAGTTATGAAGGGACACATTCACCGGTCATGGTGTATTGGTTCAACGATCATATTGAAATCATCAATGCCGGTGGGCCTTATGGACGTGTTACTCCGGAAAACTTCGGCAAGCCGGGGTTTGCCGACTATCGCAACCCTAACGTCGCTGAAAGCATGAAGGTTTTGAATCTGGTGCAACGGTTCGGCGTGGGGATTCAGATGGCCAATCGCGAGTTGGCCGACAATGGCAATCCACCACCAGAATTCAGTATCGATACGCATTCCGTGATTTGCCGGGTCTATCCAGCCAAGGTCGCAATGCAAACAGAGAGCAGCATCAATGCAGCACGCCCGCGTGCAGGGCAGGTCGCCGGGGAAGTAACCGGAGAAGTAGCCGGAGAAGTAGCCGGAGAAGTAGCCGGAGAAGTAGCCGAGGAAGTAGCTGGGAAAGTAGTTCGACTCATAGAAGTTCTGGTGGGGGAAATGAAGCGCCTTGAAATTCAGGAACAATTAGGACTGAAGCATGAAGATCACTTTCGCGAAGCATACCTTCTTCCAGCACTGAAAGCCGGCTTAATCGAGATGACCCAGCCTGACTCGCCCAAGAGCCCGACTCAAAAGTATCGTCTGACTGTCAAAGGCAAAAACAGGCAAAAGTCCGGATCGTCGAGGAATGAATGATCCGCAGATTACGCAAATTCTGGTTGAGCGATATAGCGAGATACTCAATGCTTGAAAAGGATTATTTTTGAATCAGCGAGAAGTAGCGGAATCTGTGGAAAACAAATAAGGATTTTAATATGGCTAAACAAAACGAACTCTTCCGATCCAATTTCGTACCCGGTAAGCCGGGTAGCGGAAAGCTTTTTGATGAAGAATTAGTCCCGGCTAATGATGAACCGCTAGTTTGTCTCGGCAAGACCTTCGATAGCGAAGAGGCACGCCGCGTCCACTTTACCGAGGAGCTGCGCAAGAAGCTGCAGGACCCGGAGTTCCGCAAGATCGAAGGCTTTCCCATCGGCAGCGATGAGGACATCCTGAACCTGAGCGATCCGCCGTACTACACAGCCTGCCCGAACCCGTGGATCGCGGATTTTATCGCTGAGTGGGAGGCGCAGAAACCGAAGCAACCCGATGGCTACCACTATCACCGTGAACCCTTTGCTGCGGATGTGAGCGAAGGGAAAAACGACCCGATTTACAACGCCCACTCTTATCACACCAAGGTGCCGCACAAGGCCATCATGCGCTATATCCTCCATTACACCGAGCCGGGGGATATTGTGTTCGACGGCTTCTGTGGAACCGGCATGACCGGTGTTGCGGCGCAGATGTGCGGGGACCGCGAAGAGGTTATGTCCCTCGGCTACCAAGTGAAGTCAAACGGGACCATTTTGCAGGAAGAGATGGATGAAGATGGCAAAAAGGTATGGCGACCGTTTTCAAAACTGGGCTCTCGTAGGGCTGTGCTGAACGACCTTTCGCCAGCGGCCACATTTATCGCCTACAACTACAACACGCCGGTTGATGTGAAAGCTTTCGAAAAAGAGGCCAAACGCATTCTCAAGGAGGTCGAGAAGGAATGCGAATGGATGTATGAGACGTTCCATACGGATGGGAAGACAAAGGGTAAAATCAACTACACGGTTTGGTCAGATGTTTTTGTCTGCCCCGAATGCACCGGCGAGTTGATTTTTTGGAAAGAAGCGGTGGATAAAGAATCGGGACAAGTTTCTGATAGTTTCCCATGCCCTCATTGCCATTCGATACTAACAAAACGAAATATGACCCGTGCGTGGTCATTGATTTTCGACAGATCTCTGCAAACATCTATCAAACAAGCCAAGCAGATTCCGGTTTTGATAAATTATTCAGTCAAAGGGAAAAGATATGAGAAACATGCTGACCAAAATGACCTCAAACTTTTAGAAAAAATAGAGGAAGGCCATATTCCATATTGGTTCCCAACTGCAAATTTGCCTGATGGATTTAATACAAGGCAGCCGATGGTTTCGCATGGCATTACAAATGTTCATCATTTTTACACAAAGCGAAATCTATGGGCACTTAGTGCATTTTGGAACAGGGCAATATCTTCGCAACACAGGCAATCCTTGATGCAGTTTGTGGTTGGCAGCTTAAAAATATTGAGTAAACAAGCTAAGCATAATAAGGAGCGGAGGACAGTAAATTCGGGACTTGGATGGGTCAACGCCGGAGTAGCCGGTACCCTCTATATATCCTCCTGCCCTGCCGAGCAATCGGTTATTTTCTATTTTCAAAAGAAATGTGGGAAGCTATCATCTTTCTGCCATTCGCAGGAATCAATATGTCTATTCAGTGGCTCAACAACAGAGGTTACACTTAGTGAGTCACAAATAGACTATATGTTTATTGACCCACCATTTGGTGCAAACCTGAATTATTCTGAGCTGAGTTTCAATTGGGAGGCGTGGCTAGGTGTCCAAACAGATAATTCACAAGAGGCTATTGAAAACACCGTTCAGAATAAAGGGGCAAGTGATTATCGAAATTTAATGTCAAG
>CAZUAY010000152.1:0-9678 GCA_964618405.1 uncultured Lentisphaerales bacterium | reverse complement strand
AGGGAATACTATCTGCGACTATATTTTCGTAATTAATATCTTTTAGTGAGGTCTGCATTCATTTGGACATTGGACATTCCTTGTTGGCTATGGTGATAGAATCTTAAACGCAAAGATCGCTAAGTTTACGCAAAGTGCGCAAGGAATGTGTTAGGTTTCAGGCCCTAGGTTCTAGCGGGGAGAAAATTACGAATTATGAATTATGAATTACGAATAGAAAAAGGGGGGCGCGAGCCCGAAATAGCTTTGCACGAGGCGCGTACTTTCTTTTGATTTCCCTTAACTTGTACGAGGGTTTCGCCTCCGCATTGGACAATTTCCCGCACGGTTTCTTGTTGGCAGTGAAGCGCATCGGAGGAGACGAGTGCATTGGTGAGATCCATGGACTGGATGAGCTTCCGGCCCTCAGCGTATCCCCACCTGAATGCGTCTCGCCCCTATAGTGGTATTCTCCCTCGAGTTTGCCGAAGCGTTTACGTTCTTCTTTGCGCATCATCCTGATTGTAAGCATGTTACACGATTTCTTTCTCTAAGGTCGCCGGTACCCGCGTCTGTTACGTGTATTACGGCTCCATGAGAATATGAAACCAAAACCGTGCTGATTTGTTAAGTTCGAAGTGTTTTCTGCTACTGTCGTGACGAAGAAGCATCAAATGAAATCGCCGTGATACGAAACCAAATTTTAAAATCCTGACATTGACAATCGAGGGCCATTTCGAGTAGAATTTCACCTCTTCTAATGTTTGTAAAACAATGCGCATCCATCTACGAATAACACGTTAAGAAAGAGGAGACAAAGCATGTCGAACGGAATTAAATTTGTACTCATCGGAGGCGGCAGCTTCGGCTGGACACCCACGCTAGTGAATGACATGGCGCTAAATCCCGCGCTACACGGACTACAGTTGTACCTCGTAGACTCAGATCCGGCCACCTTGGAAATCATGGTACCTCTCTGCCGCAAGATTTCAGAAGTACGACAGGCAGGTTTTTCGGTTCAAGGGTCTAGCGACTTGGATGCAGCCCTACCGGGTGCCGATTTTGTTGGCCTCACGATCTCCACGGGTGGCGACAAAGCCAGCCGGTTAGACGTAGAAATTCCAGCGCGTTACGGTATCTTCCAAACTGTGGGTGACACCGTTGGCCCTGGCGGTTGGAGCCGAGCCCTCCGTAATATTCCTGTTGTTACAGACATCGTTCGCCGGGTAGAAGCACTTGCGCCGAAAGCCTGGTTCATGAATTACAGTAATCCGATGACGACGCTGACGCGCACAATCGACCGAGTCTGTAACCTACGTTCAATGGGCATCTGCCATGAAATACTGGGGTTTCAGCTTCATCTCGCCGCCTTTTTTGGCGTGGATTGCCAGTGGGGAAAAGACATCACCTTCCGCATGGCCGGCATCAATCATTTGATCTGGCTGCTCGATCTGGATGTACGTGGGCAGAATGGGGTGGAACTCTTCCGTGAATGGAGCCGTAATCCCGAAAGCTTCACAAAAATAGGAAAACTCGGTGTTCCGGAAGAGTTGATCCTTGGTGGTGGCGTCAATCCGCATCAGACGATTAAGATCGACCAACTTGAACGCACGGGATATCTACCGGCGGCAGGCGATTCTCACACAGCGGAGTTTTTCCCCTACTACCTAAGCTCCGAGGACACCATGCGTCGCTGGGGATTCGATCCAGGAAAACGGGCACGTACCTTTGCCCGCGGCGATGGACGCGAAAAACGTCGTGCACTATGCCAAGCCATGCTAGACGGCTCGCATCCGATTCCAAACATCCATTCGCACGAGCAGGCCGATTACACCATCGCCGCCCTGGCGGGTTTAGGACCGGCTCTGCTGACCCCACTCAACCTGCCAAACATTGGACAAATTGACAACGTTCCGCGAGATGCGGTCGTGGAATCCATGGCCTATTTGGACGCAACCGGCATCCAGCCGCTAGCCGTAGGTGAACTCCCACTCCCTATTTTACATGCTCTTATGCAGCATATTCCCAATCAGGAGATGATTGTCGAGGCGGGGCTCACGGGCAATCGTGAGCTTGCCGTTTTAGCGCTAACGAATGACCCACTGATTCCCAGTCCCGACATTGCCGCACACATCGCCGATGACATTTTTGAGGCCTTTCATGATCAGTTGCCCCAGTTCAATGGCCTCTGGTCGTCGTAACCGTACGCAAGGACAACGGTGTCGCTCCATCGTGTACCGTTGTAAGTACTGGAATTCTGCGAGCAACAGAAGCTTAAAGTAACGATGTTGTTGAAAATGAATGAGTGGAGAAAAGAGAATCTGGGTGGGCCCTTAGGTGAGCTTGCGGATTCGCCGTATGATGTCGTTGTGTTCGGCGGTGGCTATGTGGGTTTCGCGGCTGCTTGCCAGTTACGGACGTCCGGTAAACGCGTGTTGCTTTGGGAACCGCAGGGAGGCATTTTGTGGGAGAGCAGACGAGCTTTTCAGGCAACAACCGGCGCGTGGACGCCGGAGTTCACACCCTTCGCTCAGGCCGTCGCTTCGGTGACGGGTATAGCGGACGAATGGCTTGATGGAGCGGGTACGGAAGGTGTCGCGCTAGGCTGGCTCAAAACGGCAGGGGTTGAAATCCTGTTCGACGCAATGCCCTTCAGCGTTGGTTGTAAGGACGGAATGCTTGTTGCGGTTGATGTTGCCACGAAGAGCGGATTGCGCCGGCTTCGCGCGCGTCAGTGGGTGGACGCGAGTGAAGTTGGAACGCTCGTTCGTTTGGTCGATCCAAGCTGGCGTCCCCGACAAGCGATGTCGCAAACCGTGTACGTGAATTGGCAACGCTTTCGTTGGCCTGATTCTAAACCGATCGCGCTGAATGCCAATGCTGAATGGCTCCCATCGCACTGGAACTGCGAACGGATCGTTAAAATTTCACTTCCTGGAAATGCTCCGAATTTTCTGACCGCGATTCCACCAGTTCTGAATAAACTCCGAGTGGCTTGCGGTGACATGCTCGACGAGGCATTTGTAAGCCATACCAGCTTTGTGCCCTATCCGGAATATGAATCAGGAGAGGCAACTCATGTGCCTCCAGTCGCGAATCTTGTCATGGCGATTCCCGGGGCCACAGAGTCTGCCGTGCGTACACTCGTTGATCGGTTTGAGCTGGGTCTTCATGCGGCGCGACAATTGAAGGGCGCTGCACAAGCGGACAAAGGCATTGAGGTTGACGCGACTCAGTCGGAGAGGCCCCATTCTTCTCGAGAGGCCGACGTTGTGGTTGCTGGGCTGGGTACAGGTGGCGTGATGGCTGCCGTGGCGGCAGGACGCGAAGGCGTACGGGTTGCGGCATTTGATCGAGCCGATTTGATGGGAGGTGTTGGGGTGGGCGCGGGGATTTCCAGCTACTACTATGGATACCCAGGTGGTTTGCAGGCCGAAGTTGATGATCGTGTCCGCACGATGATGAAGCTGTTTTCCCCAGAAGGAGCGTGCCGAGGTGGGTTCCATGCTGATGCGAAACGCGTGGTTTTAGATGCGCTATTGCGTGAAGCCGGAGTGGACATGCATCTGGGGTGCATGTTGGCCAGCGTTCGGCGAGAGGGCCCACGGATCGAGTCGGTGAGACTTGCTTCGCACGAAGGATCCCAGAGCTGGACGGCGCAAAATTGGGTCGACGCCACCGGCGATGGCGATCTTTGCGCACTGGCTGGCAGCCGCTATCGGCTGGGACGTGTGCGCGATGGCAGACTCCATTCGTTTACTCAGTCTTGCTGTTACCTTGCGGCCTAGACAATGTGTGGATCGGGTGTCGTGCGGCGGGTGCCACCGAGGAAGCCGTTTCCAGCTTTCGTATGCAACGAGACATTCAGCGAATTGGCGAAGCGGTAGGGTATGCATCTGCGCTAGCAAGCACGACTGGGGCGAGCGCCCGCACGGTGGATTTGAGCGAACTCTTTCATCGATTGGAGGCGAGTGGTGCGTTGCCTCCGCCAAAAGATGGGCATGATGATTTTGGCCGAGTTAGCAAGGCCGCCCAATGGCTTCCCTATCCAGAATCTGGGGCTAGTCCGGTAGCTTGTGTAGAGCGTGCGCTTTTCGGTAAGGGTATCCTCGAAGCCGGTTTGGCTTTGTGGCGCACGTATCGCGACCGGACCCAAGAAGCGGAAGCGCGGCTCCGAGAGGCTCTGTCTAGCGGTGATGACGTTGCCGCGTGGCGGGCTGCCGCCATTCTGGGTGCCTGGGGAGAGGCTGTCGGCCTTGAACGCCTTCGAAATGTGGCGGCATCTGGCGATACCCGTCCATGCGCACCGGATGATGCGACAAGAGCCGATTATACACGAGCCTCTGTCGCAGAGCGTATCGTTGGGTGGCATGGATAGAACGGCTTGCCAACCAGATCAGATCAGGCTACATTAACACAAGAACTGGGGGCTTATCTGATGACAACTATGAATATTGCTGAGTTTATCGCAAAATGGGGCAAGGCCGAGTTGAAGGAACGTTCCGCCGCACAGGAGCATTTCCTCGACCTCTGCAACGTCTTCGCCCACCCTACCCCCGCCGCCGCTGATCCGATCGGTGAGAAGTTCTGCTTTGAGAAGGGCGCCGCCAAGCACGGCGGTGGTGACGGCTTTGCCGATGTATGGAAACGCGGCTTCTTCGGCTGGGAGTACAAGGGTAAACACAAAGACCTCTCCGCCGCCTACGACCAGCTTTTGCGCTACCGTGATGCCTTGGAAAACCCACCACTGCTCGTTCTCTGTGATCTGGATCGCCTCGTGATCCGTACGAACTTCACCGGTACCGTCTCCGCCGTTCACGAAATCCCCCTTAGCACCCTCGCCGAACCTCGCAACATCGAAATTATGCGGGCGGTTTTCCACAATCCCGAAGCACTACGTCCCGGTCGCACCAGTGCCGCTGTCACACAGGAAGCCGCAGTCCGAATTGGCGAGATCGCCGCCGCCATGCGCGGACGCGACCTCGACCCCGCTGCTGTGGCCCATTTTCTCGACCGGATTGTTTTCTGCCTCTTTGCCGAAGACGCCAGCCTGCTGCCCGATATGGTTTTTACGCGGATTGTAGCAAAGTCCGGTGATGACCCAGTCCGCTTTGGCAAAATACTGGGAGAGCTTTTTGACACCATGGCGACAGGCGGCGACTTCGGCCTTGAGTCGATTCGCCACTTCAACGGCAATCTGTTTGATGATCGCACAGTCCTTGACCTGACCGATCTCGACGTGAAGCGCATCGCCGCCGCCGCCTCTCTCGACTGGAGCGCCGTAGACCCTTCTATTTTCGGAACGCTTTTCGAACGGGGTCTTGACCCGGCGAAACGCTCACAACTTGGGGCACATTTCACGGGACGAGACGACATTGAACTCGTGGTTGACGCCGTTGTCATGGTTCCGCTTCGCCGCGCGTGGGACGAGACGAAGGCCATTGTCGAACGCCTGTTGACCACAGGCCGAAAGACCCCCACTGCTGCTGACGCTAAAACAAAACCGCTGAGTGATGCCGCCTTGCGCAAAGCTCGCGAAGAAGCCGCTCAATATGAGAAGCCTTTTGAATACGTGAAGACGCATGTTTTGCCTGCCCGTGAAAAGCGACGTGACGATTATCGTGGGATGTGGTGGCAATATGCTAGGCCTCGCCCTGAAATGCGCACTGCGTTAAAAGGGAAATCTCGATATATTGCTACGCCACGAGTTTCTAAATATCGCATCTTTATATGGTTAGACGCTGTTGTTGTGGCCAATGATGGGACGATTGTTTTCGCTCGCGACGACGATGCTTTTTTCGGCATTCTCCATTCCCGGATTCATGAGGTTTGGGCTCGTGCGCAAGGAACGCAATTGAGAGAAGCCGAAAGCGGATGTCGTTACACGCCGACAACGAGTTTTGAGACTTTTCCGATGCCCTCGGCGACCGAAGCAATTGCCACTGAGGCCCGCGATCTGGTAGTAAAACGCGAGCATTGGCTGAATCCTGAAGGCGCATCGCCCGCCGAGCTGAAGTTGCGCACACTGACCAAACTCTACAACGCCCGACCGGCGTGGTTAGAGGACTGTCACGCCCGTCTTGATGCCGCCGTTGCCGCCGCCTACGGCTGGCCCACCAACATTTCCGACGACGCTATTCTCGAACGCCTGCTGGTGCTGAATCTGGAGAAGTAGCGAGTCGCGAGTCACGAGACATGAACCCGATGACGTGGGTACAGCATGTGGGGATCAGAACTCACTGAAAAATCGCAAATCCGGAAATATAATCGGCACGGTAGTGGCGACTAATTCTCTTAATCCACATTAAAAAACTTCACGAAAAGTTTCGCGCTTTTCGCGATCCCTTTGCGTCCCTTGCGTTTAAAGCTTTAACCAGAGATTACAGAGGGCTCAGAGTACGTGGGAGTTAACCAGAAGAGCAAGAAGGGCAAGAAGGGGCTAGCCGCTAGTTTTGCCATGTGCTACCCAAGTCAGTAATAAACGGGGTCTGGGTCAGAGCCCCTGCGGAAACTACGCACTACGCACTCTTAAAACCTCTGCGGCTCCGTGGTGAAGTTCTTAACCTTAGAAAAAGCCTTTATATCTCTTGCTTCGAAAAAAAAGAGATCAGCTTCGTAATCGGTTAGCGACCGGAGGGGGTATTGCGAGGGCTTAATCGTAATCGTAATCGCTTGATCCAGTGGGGCGTGTGCCGTAATCGGTTGACCGAGGTTGCTGATTGTTCATGTCTGTGAGGGTAGAGGTTTGTCGAGTGGATTGTGTCCGATGCATGACGCAAGGAGGCAAGATTACGATTACGATTAGGATTAGGGTAAAAGCCAAATTCCCTACAGTTTTTCTTTACCTTTGATGACCCCAAGCTCTTCCCAAGTCGCTAGCCGATTACTATTTTACTATTTTCGTACTGAATACAATTGACAATCAGATGCCAATTCTAATATACTGGTGAAGTAGAGAGGTGCTCATTACCAGATCTCTTTGTTGGCAATCATACTGACCAAAATTGCAGACTTAGCCGATGCCAAAATTCGTTAACCTCAGGCAAAGCGGTAAGCAGACAATTGAGCTTAAAATGAAAATTAGAAGTCAAACGATTAGAAACATGATCTTAAGCGTATTGATGCTTGTGTCCGTTTTAGCAACGGCAACGTCTGCTGAACCCGTTAAACGCTTTGCGATCCTTGACAACAATCCGGCGCTCCCTCACTCGGGCCAATTGTGTTTCAGTCGTGCGATACGCGATCAAATATTTGAGGACGCTAAGGCTTTTTTGACGGGGAAATCCGCCAAAGAAACTCAAGAAAAACAAAATGAGGAGATTAAAGCTTGGGTTAAGAAAACGGGGAGATAAAATATGTCGAACGGAATTAAGTTGGTACTGATTGGTGGGGGTAGCTACAGTTGGACGCCCACGCTGGTGAATGATTTGGCACTGAATCCAGTGCTACACGGTTTGCAGGTTCACTTGGTTGACTCGAATCCGGACACTTTGGAGCTGTTGATTCCACTGTGCCAGAAAATTTCGGACGAGCGGCAGGCGGGCTTCACGATTCAAGGAACTCACGATTTAGACGCGGCCTTACCGGGTGCCGATTTTGTCGGCCTAACCATCTCCACGGGCGGCGACAAAGCCAGCCTACTGGACATCGAAATCCCAAAGCGTTACGGTGTCTTCCAGACCGTGGGCGACTCCGTAGGCCCTGGGGGTTGGAGCCGAGCCTTGCGTAATATTCCCGTTATCACGGATATCGTCCGCCGTGTTGAGGAACTCGCTCCGAAAGCTTGGTTCATGAATTACAGTAATCCGATGACGACGCTGACGCGAACCATCAACCGCGTTTGTAGTCTGCGGTCAATGGGTATCTGCCATGCTATACAAGGCTTTCAACTTCATCTCGGCGCCTTTTTTGGCGTGGACTGGAAGAAAGATATCACCTTCCGCATGGCCGGTATTAATCATCTCATCTGGCTCCTCGACCTCGATGTACGTGGGCAGAATGGGTTAGAACTCTTCCGCGAATGGGGCCGTGATCCTGAGGGGTTTAAAAAGATCGGAGACTTCGGGGTTCCAGAAGAGCTCATTCTGGGCGGCGGCATCAATCCGCGTCACCTAATTACATCCGATCAACTTGAACGCACCGGATATCTACCGCTGACAGGCGATACCCACACGGCTGAATTTTTTTCATATTACCTGCGCTCCGAGGAGACCATGCGTCGCTGGGGTTACGATCCGGAAAAACAGGCACGCATTCTTACTCTCGGCGATGGACGCGAAAAACTCCAAGCGCAGTGCCAAGCTATGTTGGACGGTTCGGAGCCCCTGCGTCGTCTCCATTCTACCGAACACGCGGATCGAACGATCGCTGCGCTTTCCGGTCTAGGACCCGCTCTTCTAACACCGCTTAACCTGCCCAATATCGGACAAATTGACAATCTCCCGCGAGAAGTAGTCGTCGAGACCATGGCCTATGTAGACGCCACCGGCATCCAGCCGCTGGCTGTAGGTGCTCTCCCACTCCCCGTTTTACATGCTGTCATGCAACATATTCCCAATCAGGAAATGATCGTAGAGGCAGGGCTTACCGGCAACCGCGAGCTCGCAGTCTTGGCTCTGGCCAACGACCCCTTGGTTCCAAGTCCCGATATCGCCGCACGTATAGCGGATGACATTTTCGAAGCCTTTCGTGATCGGTTGCCCCAATTCAATGGCCGCTGGTCATGTTGAACCCGCACAAAACAAGGATACAATCAGACAACTAAAAATGCCTTTATTTGGCCACAAGGAGATTCCCATGCAACACTCACAACGATTTTTTTGGACTGTCAGCCTGTTTCTAGGATTACTCGGTTTTTTTGCACCGGTCGCGTGTCGTGCACAGCCAACGCTTGAATTCACAGCGACTACCGACACGGTAGCACTGGAGACCGATATCCTCTGCAACGCTGACTTCACAGTCGAATACTGGCTGCGCTCCACCAACAGCACCGCCTATGCCGTGATTCACAACAGCACGAACAATAATTACGCCGTCCGACACGATTCCTACGGCTGGATCTGCAAAATCGGCGTGGGCTATCCCACGCAAAACTCAGGTCTGCTCTTTGCAAATCCAGCCGTAACCTTCTACGTCTCGGACAATCTTGAGGACAACGCATGGACGCATGTCGTCATTACGCGCGACGCAACCAATTCCCTGCAGGTTACACTCAACGGCGTTTCGGTCGGCAATGCCCGAACCTGGACTGGGCAACTTCGCATCGACCGTATCGGCGGTGGTCTTCTGGGGGCAGTCTCTGATGTCCGCGTTTGGGATCATGCGCGCAGTGACGCCGAAATCGCATTCAACCGATATCGACGCCTGAACGGGACGGAATCCGGCCTGCTTGGCTACTGGCCGCTCGACGACGCCACGGGCACGACCGCCCAAGATCTTTCTCCCGCCGCCAACGACGGCACCCTCCTCGGCGCAAGCTGGGCTTCGGACGCAGCCTTGGACTTCGTCGCGAACGACAACGCCTTCGTGCCTTCGGAACCCCTGACAGTAGCTGATTTTGAAACCGACAGCGCTGAGTTCACCAATTCCAACGGTGTCAACGTCGTCTCTTTCCCGATTCCACCGGACGTTGACCAGTACCAGATCACGCTCACAGCCGATCCTAACGACCTGAGCTTTGCTGTCGATGCTTGGACCAAC
>CAZUAY010000151.1:0-9689 GCA_964618405.1 uncultured Lentisphaerales bacterium | reverse complement strand
ATATCACGAAAAGCCGTTTCGGCGTTATTGCCCTCGACAAACTTCGCATCTGGAATCGGGAGGTTGGCCTTCGCCCATGCGAGGTCGTCGGAAAAAACGAAAAAATCAGGTTTCTCAACTATTGCCTGAACTTTATCGATGGCAGCACAATAGTAGCCAACGGAAAGTGGAGGGTGGATTTCCGGCTTGAGCAGGTAGTCTCCACGTCGTATATGAACGGCAATCGATTCGGTTGCCTCTATTGAATTCAACCATTGCGAATGGCTCAAATCCAAGGACGGCAAGAAAGTAAAGACCTGACGGATGTCATCCTCCACACCGCTGAAATAGGCGAGGTGCTGCCAATATCCGTCTAGGTAGCCGAAAGGAATTTCCCAAACTTCCGGATGAAAATCAAACCCTCCGAAATCGTGTTCGCAAATATGCGTCCGCTTGCGCCCCGCGATCCGACGACGGAGTCGGCTGAGCCAATTCGGGTTCATATCCGACCATTGGTCAACACGCTGGCTTTCGGCAAGTGGAAGCGGAACATTAAATACACGCTGGAGCTCGAATTCACGTACTGTCTGATCTCGAAGACGACGTGCGCCGAAGGAGGACAAGTCGTACTCGACTCGTGCACCACGTCGTTCGAGAGCGAGGCCGAAAGCGTATTGAAACATCTGGTTTCCAAGGCCGCCGGAGAGGCGGATGATATAGTGTTTCGAAGTCATACCCCCAAACACCTTTCGACGGCCTTGGCTACCTGATCAAGATCCACTTCAAAGTCCTTAGGCGCAACAAGCGGCTTATAGTCGTGACCGAACAACATTGCCAGCCAGTAGTAGTGAGGAGGTGATTTTGTCGGAGGAAAGATTTCGACCACATGCATCGGTTCTCTCCCTCGAAAGATTAGGTTTGTCATCCCTGCGCCGTGGACACCGACCAGCAACTCACAATCCCGAAGTGCGAGAACTTGTTCCTCCCACGAGAGCTCTGCCGGATCCAAGGCCGTGAAGCCCATGCGGACAAGAAGAGCTTCTAGTGCATCCTGGTTCGATGGAATACGTTGATTCCGCACTCCTGTTCGTCTTGTCAGAAATAAATGCCTTCCATACGGGCTCGTTCGACCTTGCACAAGCGAATGGGCCTCTGCGACTATCCTTTCAAAATACGGTATGTGATGAGGCGGGCTCTTCGCCACAATGAGATCCCTGCAAACAAGCGTTTGTTTTGGTTTTTGAATCAGCCATTTCATCCCATGAAACATGGGCAACCGTTGCACAGCTAGGAACCAAGGTTGCTCGCTAAGATTCTTAGAAATGATGAGCGTTTGAATGTCTTGCGCGTCAAGATGCTCGCGCGCGAGCAAGAACTTTCCGATGACATCGTTGAAGAAATGGAAATAGTTTAGTTCGTAGGGATCACGCAGGCTCAGTGCTTTTTCGACGGGAGACCGTGCGGATGTCAACAGAGATCTGAAAGGTAAGGTAGGGTCGGGCATAAGGGCGTCGGTGTCATACGGAAGCGAAGATCTTACCACTCTCAAACCGCTGGCAACAAAACCACTTCTTCCATCTAGCACCGAGATCCCCTGGATACGACGAATGTATGCATCTTGGACGATTGCGTTGCTGATGCGGAACGCATCGCACACTGATTCCTCCCATCCGCTATCAATGGGCAGGTGCAAATGAGGTGTAGACTGCCACTCGTAGAGATTCTCCTCCTGGCCTCTCGATGGAAGAATTCGGGAACACATCAGATCCATTGCCGCATCTCTGGCGCGACGCAGAAAATGGCGATGGCCACTCTCTTTTTCTTTTAATGTTCGCTCAACGTGTTTTTCCATTTTTAGAAGCCTCTTTCGATCTCGGGACCGAACGGTAAATTTCAAGATACCGCTCTGCCATGTCCATGATGTCAAACTTTTCTTCCGCAACACGTCGTGCGCTCCTACGGAAATCTTCAACCGCATGGCTGGGCATCCGAATAAATTGTTCGATGTGAGTCGCGATGGCCAAGCCTGTATGGTCACGCACGACAAATCCGTTCACCCCATTTTCAATGATGTCGACACACCCTCCGATGTCGAACGTGATAGCGGGCGTACCACACGCTATCGATTCGATCAGCGTGGTTGGCAAACTATCCAGCAACGTCGGCAACACATAAACATCACACGCAGCATAAAGATCAGCGAGTGCAGCATCCGTGTTCAAATACCCCATGTGGAGAAGCTCGACACCCTGAATATCAGAAGGCGTTGCACCAAACGTGACAAACACAACTTTTTTAGCATACTGAGCTCCTAGTATTTTGGCGGCTTCCTTTACAAATTTCATCCCTTTCAACGGATTGGCATTTGCAGCAGATCCCGCCAAAACATAAAATTTATTGTTTATGAAACCAAACTGGCGACGAGCCGAATCACGCAAGCTGGGACTGAATACATCAAGAGGAACACCGTTATGAATCATTTCGAGCTGTTGATCCTGACAGAGTGAACTTGATTTAGCCTCCTTTTCGAGCCAACGGCTTTGCGCGATCCCTATAATCTTATTTGACCAAATCCGACGTCTTTTCTGATGCTCACGTCGCGAAATGTCGTTCTCGACGTCAGAGCCAAGTTCTGGGCATTTCCCACAGCCATCTCGGTATCGAATACACGTGGGTGTACAATGACAGCCACCCGTAAAAGGACTCATGTCGTGAAACGTCCAAAAGAGCGGAACCTTTAATTTGGCCACCTGCGAACTGCCCAGCATGCAGTTGAAAAAGTTCAGGTCGATGACATCCGGCTTCAATCGATTAATGATAGCTGGCGCCCATGTCAACACATTGTGATTGACCCATCCGTAACATGGTTTTCGACGATACCGCATCAACTCAAACGAGTTACAAACGTCGAAAACTCGCCACAGTACTTTAGCCATTAAATTTGGCCGGATCAAAGAGACAACGTAGGGATCGCTGGATAATTTACTGATCACCACCAAGTAGGATTCATGCCCAAGCCGGCGAAAAGCTTGGTGCAATCGAAAAGGAACGATAAATCCTCCCCCTCCTATATCTTGCTGATTTATTTGAACAATTCTCATAATAATTAAACGACAGACGCGAATAGGGCACAAGGAAATCGCCGTCTAGTCGAGCGTATTATTGAGCATGCGTGGGCCGCTCCCTTTTAATTCCTTTATAAGACGTAAACCCCCAGTTTGTAGGTTCTACGTCCGAAAATCCCGTTTTTTTCAGCCACGAGAACACCTCATAGCTTTCGTGAGCAGACTGATACGATGGAGTAACACTGTCAAACGTATCTAACAATGACCAGTTACGATCTGGGAGTAGTGCAAATGGAAAAAACAGCCGTATTGCCTTTCCAAGTGGTGGTATCAAAATCGCCAGTGGCCTGAACAAAAACACTGTAAAATAAGTATACAACAAGGGGGGATAATGTCCGAGAACAGGCCAAAGCATCTTAAATAATCTGCGCCATAACTGGACCATAGAAAAGTCGTAATACCCTCCTTTCCCATAGACACACACTGCAAACCAGCCTTCCTCACGTAAAATTCGCCATGCTTGGTTTATTCCTTGTTCTGGACTAGGCGTATGATGTAACACGCCTATGGTGAATATCCCATCAGCTATAGCTGATTTTAATGGAAGGTTTAGAGCATCCGCTTGGCAGATACAAACGTCAGGATCATTTTTGAAATTATTTTGAGCAACCTCTACCGCATTACTATAATCAACTCCGATCACACGAGCTCCTTTAGAACGGGCTACATCAATGAAACGACCGGCACCACAACCAATATCAACAACTGTCTGACCTTTAAGCTCAATCTCACTGTCATTGACTCCGGTGATTCTTTCCCACATCTTCCTCGTATGGCCCTCCATGGGTTTGCCGATATTATCGGATTCAAATTGCACTCGAGGCCACTTGTGCCATTGGTACCCAAAACTTTTAGAGTAATTTGTTAATTCGAAGTCAACAAACCGCGGTATTCCGTTTACAATCGGGTATTGGTTTGTACTCGATTTCAGAAACCCTTTTTCGATGAAATCATCGTTTCTTTCTGTTACTTCTAATACTAAAAGCTCTCCCGTTTTAGGATCGATAAAAGAATCCGCGAAAGATATATGCATCCAGTAGCTCCTTATTGTTACCGTGTCATCGCATCTGCTCCTCGCAAGGAGAACCGGATGCATGGGGTCAAAGTGTATTGTTTCTGGTACCACCTGTCAAGCATCCCAAAATCTGCGCGTTCAATGCTTTATTCAAAGTTTCCCATCCAAAAAAATGCGTTTAAATTTCGCTGCTGAGCCTACTAATATGCCTGCCCAATACCTAATAGAGCATTTTCCAGAGTCGCATCATTTCGATGACTCCTTGAAAGGTAACTTCAAGTATTCACCCACTCGTGCATCATAGTTCTCAGGGTGGAATCGAGCAAATCCGCTGTCGTTATAAAACGTAAGCTCGCCGAAAAAAATGGCATTCCCAACCGTAAATAAATCGACGCGGATATGCGCAAATCCAGTGGATAACTCAGATGCAATCCGTAGCATTTCTTCTAGCTGTGCGGGACGCGGAATTTCTATCTCTGGGTGGGTCGTCGGCTCTTCGAAGGTAAAAGGAAGATACTCCCAGTCTAAAGAGTAAAGGTTACGTTTGAGATTCGTAAACCGATCAAAATCAACCATAATAAACTTCGGTTTACCTCCAAAGCAAAAGATTTTAAAATCGTCAAGTTGGCCATTCGTGTCCTCTAGATACTGAAGGGCAATAATTTTTCGAGGCACTCCTTTATAAGCCCACTCTCTTCCTGCTTTATATAAATTCGTCTTTAAATGACGCCAGAGCTTTTTCTTTGCTGCAGGGATGTCAAAGGTTCGTTTATCCTTGCAGATTACGACGCCACCAGAATCATGCGTTGTTTTCAATACAAACTGATTCGGCAACGATACGAAATCAATTTCTTCAACAGAATCCCATACGCCCAGCAAGGGGACAAGATACTGTTCTCCGACGGTTTCCCGCACATAGTCGCGGACAGCATATTTATCGACATATTTCTTATATTCTGGCTTACGATCATGCAACTTCAACCATTGAAGTTTTTCATTGAACGTCTTGGGATGGGTGAGATTTAAAGGATAACCAACTCTGAGTGGGAAAAGAAGTCGCAAGTATAACGAATCTGGCAAGAAATCAAGAGCTCCTATAGAAAAAATAGCCCTTAGTGCTGCGTTTGGATTCCGTAATAACTTAAACATTTGAGAAAGATTCACGATATATGCTCCTTTTCAGTTACAAAACCTGTAATGACAGGCCGTTGGTTTCGTCTAGTCTTAATTGGCTTTGGTGGGTTTTTGAATTCTTGCCATAGAGTTATGATTAAAATAGGCTTGAGCAACGAGTAAACAGAACGGCAAAAAAGCTACTAGTAAGTGAACGCCAACAATATACTCCAGACGAGCGACGCGGAGTGATGCCATCCAGTTGACCCACTTGGTCGGGAAATAGGGGGTGAAAAAACCATAACCCGTGAAGGAGATGAGAAACGCCGATTCCAAAAGCGAAATGGGTACTGTATACCAAAGAAACGAAAAACGGCGGCAGGCCATTTCATGGACGATAATACAGCCCCCCCCTACGCTAAATACATTTGTCAACGCCAGCCACCCTACCAGATAGGCGTAGGGACGATAGTTAGACCACTGGTCGACCAGACCGAACACCCAGGTCATGCTGAACCCGAGTAACAACGCAATAGCACCGCCGCCCACGACACTTACAATAAAAACATTATAGAGCATTCGGCGCGTGTCTTTCCCTTTTTCAAATGCATCGGAAATATAAGGGAAGAAAACACCGCCAATAGAAGCCCAAATGATGTTCGGAATCTCTGCGAATCGTGAACAAAAGTAAAATGCGGCTGATTCTATGTCAGGCAAACGCTGACGAATGACAAGGTATTGAATCGATGCTGAGACTGAGTTTACACCTGTTATAATAATAAAGGGTAGTGTATAAGCGACCATTTCTCGCCAATGGGAATAGTAGGATTCGCGCTTGATGTCGCTTGAAACGAGTTTGCGCAATCCCCAAAAAGCGATGCCCACACAACAAATATTTAACAAGAGTTGAGAGGAAAAATATCCCGACAAACCGAAGAGAGGCAGAAGCAGGAATAGAGCACCCAACCGCAGTGGAGCGGAAATAAATCCAGCAAAGCTCTGGACACTAAACTTTTTCAATGCTGCTAATGCATTATTGGTTAAGGGTAGAACCAATGACGTCACGGTAATTCCGCATAGAATCCAAATTAAACTGGATGAGCCAATACGTAATCGTTCGAAAATTAAAGGTGCTATATGCCAAGTATAGACGCCAATAATCACAGACCCAATGCCAACTAAAATTAAAACATCCAACAAAAGCGCTTTAATCTTACCGTATTCTTCTTTAGCCCCAAAAGTATTAATGAACTTGCCAAATGGCGTCAGAATGATTGCAAAAGGCAGTCCCAACAAACCGGCGATCTGAGTCAAGGGTAGAAGCGCACCGAGTTCATTACTTGAAACGTACTTCGGAACGAGCCAAAGACCGACATAGATGTTAATCACATCACCAAAACGCTGCGTAATAAATAATATTAACGACCACCACCACAAGGGGCCAAGCCATGATTTGACTTTGTTTTTAAGCCTAATCATGGGCAGTTTCCATGGCTATATAATCTCAAACCAGCCTCTTCATGTCCGTCTTGCAAAACAACGACTGTAGCGCACATCTTAGCGGCAGTCAGTACGCTCTTTAAGATCGGCAGGTTCTGCTTTTGCCGCAGACTAAAACTGATAGGGTCATTTGTCATGTTGACGTAACACACTCTTTTCCACCAGAACTAAATAAAAGGTAGAGTACGAAATTTAACGATTTCCAGCAAGTAGCTTTTATGATGAACCCGAAAGCCGATAAACCCGAAAGCCTTTCCACCATCGTCCTGACAACCCACTTCAAATATGTCTGGACGCTTGCGTATTAAATTACTACCTCCGTTATCCACATAGATGAGGGTATATTTTTCGCCATATAGCTCTGTCTATTCTGTCTATCTTGTAGGATCTGCCCTCAACCTTTAAGTTGCTTTGACTCATCAACAACTGCTTCTGAAGTATCTTTGAATACGGCTTTTGATATAATGTTCGACGTGATTTCTTCAATATGCTCGTGCAATAAAGAATCTAGTTTTTCGAATTCGGGCCAAAGAATATTGTCTACGAACGCCTTTGGAACTCTTGCCACAACCGTGGTGTATCGTTGTCGATGGTATCGATACGGCTTAATGCCGTACCTTCGTAATAACGCAGACAATAACCTCCTGGACCACGTGTTCGATAAAGTAAACTTGTATTCAACAGGTGGGTCTGATTTCTCAAATTCTTCAAGACGCTTTTTGATTCGTGCCATGGCCTCTGCCGCAGCACTTTGTTCGCCATCGGTGATTGCACCTATAAACAGGCGTTCTATGCTTTCAAATTTGCGTATTAAGTCAGCTTCAGTGCTCATCATCTTCCCTCCCTATACAGGGTAATAGACACCAAAACAGCAAAGTCTCTGCATGACGATATTGGCTCTTCATCGGGAAGTAGTCCGGCGAAGAAGAGACGCGCATGTTTTTTTAAGTTTACAAACTGTCATGGTTGCTTCACGACCTTTTTGGATCGTTCTTTCTAATTCGTCTCACTGTTCTTGAGTCAGCGTAACTCTGTACGTCGCACGTCTGCACATGATTAACTCTTCTACTTGTTTATAAATATGGAGGAATTATAGCAGAGCATTCGTTTCAGCGAAAGAACGATTTATACGGTGTACGTAATCGGTCAGGCACAGGGGGCTGTGCCTGACCGATTACAGTCGCTAGTCGCTAGTGGCTAGTCACGTAATGACTGTGGCAATCGAATTGACTGATGTTGCAGATGATTCCTTCGGCTGCTCTCTCATGCGAAGATGGCGGACACCACGATTTCTTAAACAAAAAACAAACGCAACTTCTGCAGGGCAAATGGAGCCCGGACCCCAAAAAGTAGAAAAGTTGAGAACACCACCGTACGCGGTGAGGACACCACGTCTACTAAAGGTGCGAAGCAAGCGGAGAACGCGGTTTTCGACCTGTTCCATTCACGGGCAGGAAGTCACCGGGAGAACTATCGGAGAACTATCCGCGATACATTCGTCATAACTCTATTGCGACAACACGCTTATCGTGCTAATATTTGACGAGATTTGAGGCCCTGAAATGGTGTCGGGACTAGAAATTCACGAATAATCGAAAGGTTTGTCATGGGACAACAATTTTTTCAAAGAACCCCTTTATTGAATGGCGATGACGTTAATGCCAAGCGAGAAGAGATTCGCACCTACTTCCACACAACGTTTGATCGCGATGAAAAGCTTTTCGAGACGCTGAGCAAGGATGAGGCGTATTACAAAAAGCCAATTTCCTTGCGTCACCCCTTGATTTTTTATTTCGGCCATACCGCCACTTTTTTTGTGAACAAGCTGACGCTTGCAGGCGTGATTTCAGAACGCATTAATCCTAACTTCGAATCGATCTTCGCTGTTGGTGTCGATGAAATGAGTTGGGATGATTTAGACACCGCGAACTATGACTGGCCAACGATTCAAGCGGTGCGTGATTACCGCAACACGGTGCGCAGTCTTGTCGATAAATTGATCCGCGAGTTGCCGCTCACCT
Source organism: uncultured Lentisphaerales bacterium (assembly GCA_964618405.1). GTDB lineage: Bacteria > Verrucomicrobiota > Kiritimatiellia > RFP12 > UBA3636 > JBBQIY01. The sequence goes on along the minus strand of CAZUAY010000151.1, from coordinate 936 downwards.
TACCGATCACGTGGGAAAGCCCTTGGTGGGTGATTCTCATGGGCATTGAACACGATCGAATTCATTTGGAAACTTCTTCGGTTTTAATTCGCCAACATGCGCTCGACTATGTGAAGCCGCATCCCGCCTGGGAACCTTGTCGGGAATCTGGAGTAGCGCCACAAAACCAATTGATTGATATTTTGGCCGGTGCGATTCGCGTGGGCAAAGATGTAGCAGACCCCGTCACCTACGGTTGGGATAATGAATTTGGCCGACATGAAGCAACCGTTTCGGCGTTCCAGACGAGCCAGTACTTGGTCAGCAATCAAGAATTTTTAGAATTCGTTGAAGCAAACGGTTACACAACGGCAGGGTATTGGGGAGAAGAGGGGCGCTCTTGGCAAACGTTTAGTGGTGCGACATACCCGACTTTCTGGGTTAAGAAAAATGACGAATGGCACCTGCGCTTAATGACGGAAGAAGTTTCCATGCCCTGGGATTGGCCTGTGGAGGTGAACTATCTCGAGGCGAAGGCATTCTGCAATTGGAAAACTGCCACCAGCGGCCAACCCGTACGACTGCCCACGGAAGATGAATGGTATCGCCTGTATGATTCGTCCGGAGTGAACGAGGTGCAACCCACCGAAGCCGCCTGTGGCAATCTTCATCTTGATTACTTTGCATCGAGTTGTCCTGTTAATAAATTCAAACAAGGTGGGTGCTTCGACGTCGTGGGCAACGTTTGGCAATGGACGGAAACGCCCATCTACCCCTTTGATGGTTTCAACGTTCATCCGATTTATGATGATTTTACGGTTCCGACATTTGATGATCGGCACAACGTGATCAAGGGCGGTTCTTGGATTGCCTGCGGGAACGAGTCGTTGAGAAGTGCGCTGTTCTTCTCCAGATATTTTTCCGCCTGTTCAATTGCCCTTACGACTCCATAGCAGA
>CAZUAY010000150.1:0-9695 GCA_964618405.1 uncultured Lentisphaerales bacterium | reverse complement strand
TCCTGATAGGACTCGCAACTCACAACTCACAACTCGCACCTCGCTACTTCTCCCCTGTGGCTGGCCTCGGTGAGGCCGGAATCGTCCGCGATCACCGATCGCGGCTACAGGGGTATTCGACAAAGTTAGCGACAAAGCTAACGACAAAGTTTTCCCAGCTCGCAACTCGCAACTCGCAACTCGCGACTGTTCGAAGTAGCGTGGGGCGCAGCCATCTCGGCAAGCCGCCATTTTGCAGCGACAAAAGGAGCAGCAATCTCTTGCCTGCAAACAGAGACTGTTTACAGGGAGCGTGTAAAAGTATTACAAAAGAGATATCGCCAGTTTTACTCTCTTTTTGCAGGCTGTCACAGCCCGCAAACCGAACTTGACTATGCGGTGCTTTCCTGTAGCCGCGATCGGTGATCGCGGATCGTTCTGAGTTTACCGAACTCGACTCCATGCAAAGCACGGTGGGGCGCAACCCTGAGCCGTCATTTTTCCGGCCATCTTTCCTGTCTCTGATTTATGATTGACTTGCTTTGTAGAATGCAAGATCATAGTGTATTCATTTTTTCATGAAGGCTTAGAATTTGCAGGGATTGAGCATAGTCCTTGGATCAACACGAAAACACGATACGCACGCGATAAAGTTGCGTGGGCAAGGAATATCACATCACGATGTCAAACTTTTTTCAAGATATCCATATTGCGCGCCTTAAAGAGGGTTACGATCGTCTAGGGCATGAGATCGTAACAGAACGAGTACCCCTTACGGCTGAGTATGCGGTTACGCCTGAGCCCGTGCCCTACGACAAGCGTATGGATCTGGCGTATCAGCCAATTCAATGTGGAGAGAAGTGGGGAGAGGTCTGGGACTGTGGCTGGTTCCGTGTGCGTGGCAGAGTCCCAAAGTCTTGGAAAGGCGGATGTGTGACCTTGAACCTTGATTTCACGGGAGAAGCGTTAGTGTTTGATGAGGAGGGATGCCCGCTCGTGAGTCTGACAACGGGTTCCGTATTTGATGCGGCGTATAGCAAGGATATGGTGCATTTGTTCAGTGCTTGCAAGGGCGGCGAGGCCATCGACTTCTGGGTGGAGACGGGGGCGAACGCCCTTTCTGGTGCTGAAATGAAGCGCGACCCTAAGTGGATTGAAGATGGTTCGAGTATTCACGGCACGTATCCGTCCTCGATCAAAAAGCTTAACATTTGTCTTTTCGACTACGACAAGTGGCAGCTTCGTCTTGATCTGGAGGTGATTCTTGATCTCATCGAAATTCTCCCATCCGGATCAGCGCGCAGAATGCAGGTGCTTCGTCTTGCGAGTAAAGCGCTGGATTCGCTTCCGCCGGAGCGCGGCGGTGCTCAGGCCGTGCGCGAGGCCATGCGTAAGATTTTTGAGCTCGGGGTCGACCCTGCCACAGTGAATGTTAACGGCATTGGGCATGCGCATATCGATACGGCTTATTTGTGGCCGATTCGCGAAACAGTTCGCAAGGTCGCCCGCACGTTTGCAAGCCAGATTGGGCTTATCAAGCGATACCCTGAGTATAAGTTTGGTGCTTCGCAGCCGCAGCTTTACGATTTCTGCAAACAGCACTATCCGAAACTCTATGCCAAGGTGAAGAAGGCTATTGCCGAGGGTCGTTGGGAGGTTCAGGGTGGCATGTGGGTGGAGGCAGACTGCAACATCCCGAGCGGCGAATCACTGGTGCGTCAGCTTCTCGTAGGGCGCAACTTTTTTCGCGATGAGTTTGGCGTTGAGGTTAAGAATGTTTGGCTTCCGGACGTATTCGGCTATTCTGGCAATCTTCCTCAGATTATGCGGTCGGCTGGTGTTGATTATTTCCTGACGCAGAAAATTTCCTGGAATCGATACAACAAGTTTCCGCATAACACCTTTGTCTGGCAGGGTATTGACGGTAGCGAGGTGCTTGCGCATTTCCCGCCTGAGGATAATTATAACAGCCAGGTGCGCCCAAGCCGGCTCAAGAAAAATGAAACGAACAACTCCGAGGCGGGGCTTATTAGCGACGCAATCTGTCTCTTTGGCATTGGCGATGGCGGCGGTGGCCCCAAGGAGGAGCACATCGAACGCGGTTTGCGCTGCCAGAATCTCAACGGATGTCCGAAGTTTAATTTTGCCTTTGCACAACCGGTCTTGGAACGCATGAACGAAAGTCGTTCCGAGCTTGCAACGTGGGTCGGCGAACTGTATTTCGAAATGCATCGTGCGACGCTGACCTCGCAGGCCTCCACGAAACTTTGGAACCGGCGCGCCGAAGAGGCACTGCGTGCGGCAGAAATGCTGTGTTCGGCCGCGAGTATTCAAGATTACCCCGTCGCCGAATTTAACAGGATGTGGAAACAACTCCTTTGTGGTCAATTCCACGATATCATTCCCGGTTCTTCCATCAACCGCGTTTACGTCGAGAATGTTCCGATGCTTCAGAAGATCGTTGAGGATTGCAAAAAGCTTCAGTCAACTGCGGCGGCGAAGATTCTCCAAGCAGAAAAAAATGTAGTGACGTATTTTAATCCTTCTTCAACGTCGTACAGCGGCATCGTCGTACTGCCTGAAGGCTGGAAGAGTGGCTCTGTGAAAGGAGAGAAGCTTGGTGTTCAGCGCGAAGCCGACGACTACGTTGCTTGGGTAGAAATTCCTGGACAGAGCTTTGTGACCGTCGATCTGTCGAAGACGGAATCCGCTGGTGCCGTTACCTCGGATGTTGAACAGACCTGCGTCCTCGAAAATACCGAGGTTCGTTATGTGCTCGACGCGCAACTGCACGTACTTTCTTGCTTCGATAAAACTCTGGGGATCGAGATGATTCAATCCGGCAAGCCGGCCAATGTGATTTCCCTTTATGATGATCATCCATCGACCTACGATGCATGGGATTATGAAGAATATCTTGATGGCATGAAAACGGCGGACGTGCAGGTTATCTCGACGGAGAAAATTGTGGGCGAAGTCCGCAGCGGTGTGATGGCTTGTCTGAAGCTTGGCGAGAGTACGTTCATGCAGACCGCTTGGCTTGGCAAGTGTGGTAAACGCCTTGACTTCGTGACCTATGTCGACTGGCGTGAGAATCACAAGATGGCGCGCGTGGAATTCCCTGTGACCGTTCGCTCGCAAGAGGCGAGATTCGAGATTCAATACGGAACGATTGCACGAGCCACACATAACAACACCAAATGGCAGGCGGCGCAGTTCGAAGTTGTGGGGCATCGGTACGCCGACCTGTCGGAGCCAGATTTCGGCTTTGCGCTTCTCAACAACAGTAAGTATGGCTACCGCGTGAAGGAGGGTGTGATGTCGCTTTCGCTGTTGCGTTCACCAACATGGCCTGATCCCGTTTGCGACCTCGGGCAGCACCATATTGTGTACAGTATTCTGCCGCACGAAGGTGCGCTGGCTTCAAATGATGAAGTCGTGACGAACGCCGCGATGATCAATCAGGGGCTTGAGGCCTTTGTTGAGATGAAGGCAACGGATGAAAGTCGCATACCAGTGTCCTTCAGTGGCGCAGGTGTTGAGCTTTCCGTTATCAAAAAAGCCGAGAAGGAAGACTGCCTTGTGGTACGGCTCGTCGAAAGACGCGGTTGTCGCGCAAAGGGCGTGCTCACGTCGGTTCTAAAAAATGGAAAATTCGTAGCGTGTCAGTCATCTGAATGGACTCATCTTGGTGAACCCATTGCCTCGCCAGCTACGATCTCGTTCAAACCCTTCGAGATTAAGACTTTCAAAGTCACGAGTCGCTAGTCGAGAGAAGTCGCTAGTCGCTAGTGGCTAGTACATGCTCATTGTTGAATGCCTACTGACCAATGTCTACTGACTAATTCCTAATTCGTAATTCCTAATTCGTAATTCATAATTCGTAATTCATAATTCCTAATTTTCTCCCATGATTTACCGTTATCAAGAGGTTCCATCCACAAACGATATCGCGATGCGGCTCGGGCTCGAAGGCGGCGAGGCGTTCTCGGCTGTGGTTGCAGATTCGCAGACGGCAGGGCGTGGACGCAATGGCCACGGCTGGGTCTCGCCCGAAGGTGTTGGTCTATACGCCTCTGTTATACTGCGGCCGCGCGTAGAGATGGAGATCCTTCCCTTCATGACGCTGCTCGCTGGAATTGCGGCCGCTGAAGCCATCGTCTTGCTGACGGATCTGTCCGCAAAAATTAAATGGCCGAATGACGTGCTGGTGCATGGCAGGAAAGCTGCTGGGCTCCTCTGTGAGGCCGATCTCACGCAGGCAACTGGACCGATTGTGATTGCTGGACTTGGTGTCAACGTCAACACGCCGCCCCACTTGATGCCCGTGCGCGTACGGTACCCAGCCACCTCGCTGGTGATAGAGTCTGGACTCCTCCACGACCGCGACGCGCTCTTAACCTGCTGGGTGGAACGACTCCGGTATTGGGTTGGCGTGCTCGAGAGCGACGGCCCAGCCGACGTTCTCTCCGCTTGGCGAACGATGGATGCGCTGGCAGGGGAGCGCCTTCGCGTTGCCTTACCAGATGGTCGTACCGTAGTGGGAAGAGAGGAAGGCATCGACAGTGAAGGGAACCTCCTGTTGCGTCTCGAAGACGGATCGCAGTTTGCCGTCATGGCGGGGGATGTTTCCCGTCAGGCTGATTACGATTAGGATTACGATTGTAACGACACGCAAGTTAATGCCTTCAAAACGAGGTTTTTAAACATTATGGTAATCTGGCCATTTTCTGGATTACAGATACATGCCTTTCTCTTCTCCCGATTGCGGGTATGGCGATCGATCTGTAACAATCTGAAAGAGCGAGAAGACTAGAATCGAAAAGACTAGATAAGAACGAAGCTTTTTGTTAACATTTTCTTCGTTTTAGTCGCGGTTACAGCTCCACAGAAAAGACACGTATCAAAACAGAGCAAGAACCGCAATATCCCCAACCCCTGTTCGCTAGTTAATCGCCCGCCCCACAATGGAAGACCCACAATGACGCAGATTCGCCTGACAACTCACATGACATGGTTCATCACCGCCCTTTTCTTCGTAGCCCCTCTCCGGATCGCGACCTGCGCAGAAAACACGGGTAAGGAAACCCCACTGCAGTTTTGCTTCGACGTCAACGCCGAGTTTCCACTCCCAGTCCTCGAAGGAACAGCGCGCTGGATCCCAGAGGGCCATTCTGGTGGTGCCTACTCGACCGCAAGTTAACGATTAACCTCGTTGCACCCGCTAACGCGATCGGGCAGTGGCACCATGTGGCCTTCGTACGCGATGCAGAAGAGGGCATGGTACGATTCTATCTGGACAACAGACTGCTCTACGAAAAGGATGCCCCACTGGGCGTGAATCCGTTCGATCAGGACGGGCCTCTGTGGCTTGGCGCCGGAACCGCGAGTGCCGGCCGGTTCAAAGGACTTCTCGACGAAATTCAATTCTCGCGCTACGCCAAACGCGACTTCCGAAATCCTACCGACCGAGACACTGCAGAAAACGCCCTAGCTCTCTACAAACCCGCGCAGGCGCAGACGGAAGCGCCCGACAAGACGGTCAGCGCGAGTTGGGACGAAATCGACCGCCTCGGTCTGCCGATTGTGCCCTGCCCTAAGAACTTCACGGCTTCCGGAGAACCGCTTCCGCTAGACGGCTCGTGGCAGGTATCTCTCGTGACGCCAGGCGCAGAAGCTGGGCTCTCCGAAATATCGAACCGATTCGCCGTCGCCGGTGTTGTCTGGGAAGGCGACCATGCCCAGCGCCTCCCATCGGGTCGGATTGTCATCGGGAACTACCCGGACATGGCGGCGCACTTAGAGCGGATTGGCAATCCACCCTGCCCACCACGACAAGGCTATACCATTGGGTTCTATATGGAAGATGAGCGCCCGGTCTGTGTCGTCGCTGGCGCAGATATTAACGGCACGCGCTATGGCTGTGTGACGCTGGCTGGTATGGCCAAGTCCGGCGAACCGCCCGTCTTGATCCAAGCTAACGTAAGCGACTGGCCCGACTACAAGTATCGCATGAACTTCGGTCTCTACGGCACCAATCCGGCCGAACTCAAACCGCTAATCGATCAGATTTTTCGCGCAAAAATCAACCTGACCTGGGGCTATGGATTTTTTGAGACTTTGGAAGGAATGCTCAGCACCGCAGCCGAACGCAAAGAAATCTACCGCTATGCCGCCGAGCGCGGCATCCGGGTCGTGATCGGTGGACACTGGGATGTTGGCAGCGCGCCCTATCGTGCCGAAGACTTCAAAGGCTATTCCCAGTATTTCTATCCGTATAAGCCCGAGGAAGGTCTCATAGGAATGCTAGGCCGTGCTTACTCTTGGTCACGGGACGATCTGATCGCCGCCAAGGCACAACTCATCCAGCGCTTCATGGCTGAAACGGGCGCGGACATTTTTTACCTGCATTGCATGGATACGGGCGGTCGCGACAACTCCGAGAACTGGAACAGTCGCACCGCGATGGATCGAGAACGTTGGGGCGATGACCGCGCTGCCGCGGATGCCAACGTACTCCTCCCCCTTTACGCTGCTGCGAAGCAACAGAACCCAGACGCGCTGATCTTTCCCGTTATTTACCCCTACGGTGCCAGCTATTTGAAGTATCCAGACGTTAGGGCATGGCTGGAACGCCTTTCCTCTTTGGTGCCTGAAGATCTCTTTTTTTGCGTCCGCGAAGCACCGCGCGAAGCGATGCAACAGTGGAAGGACGCCACCCGCCAGGGGAGGTTTGTCTACCATGAGCCGTACCGCTACAGCTACGGCCTAATGTTCGACTCCGCTGGGCGCTATGCCCGCACCTTTTTCTTCGACGATCGAGACGTCTACTGGTTCTGTAGCTCAAGCACCGACAACCCAGCCCGATGGGTGGCGGCGGAGTACGCTTGGAATACTCAAGCGCCCGGCTGGGGTTGGATGCCCGCTGATTTCGCAACGATTCCCCAAGCAGATTCCTCGCCCGCCGAAGTAACCGAGCGCCTGCTGCCGCGAATCACCGCCAACCTCTTCGGAACCTCCGCCGCAGACAACCTCGCCAAGGTGTACGAGCAAAGCCTACCGATACGACTCGTGAGCAATCTGCAGGTATTTCTGGGTGCCGACCCCGAGGCTTATTTTAAAACTAAGTATGAGGCTGCCTTGAAGGCCGTGGACTATGCACGGGCGGGTGCCCAGCAGGTGGATCCTCCCTACCAGGCGGAGGTGAACTCTGTCCAAAATACTGTGACGGCGATGAGCCACCTGATCGAAGCTCGCTACCGCTACTTTGTCTGCCGGCGGTTGTTGGCTGAAGAACGGCTGGACGACGCAACCTATGAGGCGACCTTGGCGCATGCATCTTTAAAGCAGATCGCCACCAACAGCGCCTTCTACAAATCCTATGTGCCGGTGCTACTGAGCGACCTGAACCTCGCCGCTTCCGTTCAATGGCGCCGCGAGCGCAAGCGCTATCTCGCATCCTTGCCTCCCACCACGTTTTCGGTCGGACTCTACAGCCTCGGATACTACAAAGGCTGGGAAAGCGGACTGGTCGGCGTGCCTGGCGTCCAGGCGGGACTCTTTTCCGACCCAACCCAGCAGGAACTGAAGGCGTTCGATGTAATCGTCTTCCCGGCAGCCCGCGACATGGGCGACACGAGCGAGGATTGGCGTGAAAATGTACGCCAGTTTGTAGAGCGCGGCGGTAGTGTAATCTTTTCGCATAACTCCGTGGGCCGTCTGCCCAGCTCGGCCTTCGGCAACTCGCTCTTCCCCGATATTTGCGCTGGCTATGACAACCAGATCGCCAAAGAACCCATCCTCACCGTCTCCGCCGCACATCCAGCACTCGATCCTCTGAATGCGGGCGACACCTTTACGCAAGAATACCACGACCACCTTTCGATCCGGCCTGGCCCCGAAGGAAAGGTTCTGCTACGCGACAGCATGGGCAACCCGGTCCTCGTCGTTGGCACTTACGGTAAAGGCAGGGTGATCTATACCGGACAGATCTTTGGCATGTCACGGCGCGATGAGCAACGGGAGCCGGAAGATCAAGAATGGACTCTCCTCTACCACCTGCTCCGCTGGTGCGCCCATGCGGATAAAAAATCGTAATCATTTTCAAAATTACTTGAATGCGCATACAACAGCCCATTCAGGCATCTCAAGGAAAGGAAACCTCAATGAAAAATCATCCAAATCTCAGGAATAGTTTGCTGCTCACGACAGCCCTGCTTGTGCTCCTTGCACAAACATCGAGCGGAGCAATTTTACACGTAAAAAAAGCGAATCCAACCGCCGCCGAACCGTATGATAATTGGACAACCGCGGCCGCAGACATTCAAACAGCGATCAACTACGCCTCGGTCGGCGACCACGTCGTGGTGGCCGCGGGCCTTTACGACAGCGGAGGCGTCAAGGGATACCCATCAGGAACAACCCTCACCAATCGGGTGGCCATTACGAAGGCCATTGTCGTTCGTAGCGCTGACAACGATCCCACCACCACAATCATTCAAGGAGCACTCGATCCCGCCACAAATGGTCCGGCGGCAGTCCGTTGCGTCTATTTGGCCGACGGTGCCAGCCTCATCGGATTCACGCTAACCAACGGCGCTACCTTGGAATACGGCGGCACTGGTTACGCAAATAATAATAATCATGGCGGTGGGGCTTGGAGTGCGTCCGACAACGTCATTCTTTCCAACTGCGTCATTACCGGCAATTTCGCAGAGCGCTTTGGGCGGTGTCTATAAAGGAACGCTTTACGATTGCACACTGCGCGGCAACCGCAGCATCGGCACCAATTCAACAAGCATCGGTATGGGCGGTGGTGTTGGCAATGCAATTCTCTATAACTGCATACTGGAAGCGAATGCTGCCGAATCCGCTGGCGGCGGAGCTTACAATTCCACTTTGTACGACTGCCAGATCAGTAGCAACACAACGCCGTCACAAGGCGGCGGCGCCCACTCGTGCACCTTGTACGATTGCCAAGTCATTGGCAACACGGCTCAGTACGGCGGCGGTATGGAGGGTGGCACTGCGTACCGCTGCACCTTCTTGAAGAACACCACCTCCAGTGCTGCTGGTGCTGCACGCAACAGTACACTGTACAACTGCCTATTGATTGGAAACAAGGGCGGGGGGCAAGCAGGTGGCGTACATAAAAGCGTGCTTTACAATTGTACCCTGGTCGGCAACCATGCAAACAATTCCGGTGGCGGCGCTTATCAAAGCACCCTGACCAACTGTATCTCCTGGGCCAATAGTCGGGCGGATCTCAATAATACACTCAGCCACTCCTTAGGTTCAGACTATACGACCGGAGATGGTAAAGGCAACCTCGCTGAGGATCCGCTTTTCGTCTCCAACGGCAGCGGATTCGGCCTCGACCACGTCCCTGGCGACTATCGTCTGCGTTCGAATTCACCCTGCATCAATAAGGGGATCACTCTGGCCTGGATGACGGACGATAAAGATCTCGATGGAAAACCGCGCCTTGACTGGCAGCTTCACCAAGTGGACATGGGCAGTTACGAATACCTCGAGGCTGGCACCGTCCTCCTGATACGATAGCGACTCTACAGACTCCTGACATGAGCAAACGAATTCTTTTTTCGATGTACTACGGAATGCCCCAACGAATGAGCCGACAGGGTTCCACCCAGATGGGCATCGGGGATTTGCGTTTAGAATTAGAGAGATCTCCGCATAAGATCAGAACTCACCAA
>CAZUAY010000149.1:7975-9696 GCA_964618405.1 uncultured Lentisphaerales bacterium | reverse complement strand
CCTTGCGTTAGCCGCCGCCTCGGTACTCATTCTCGCCGGCTGCTACGGCTGCCAAACGCCGCCCGATATCGTCGACTGGATCGAGGGGCTTCCGCAACCTGTCAAGGTCGATCCCGTCGGCTCCGCAGAGCCTTCCCCGAGCGTCCCCACGGCATCCGATGCGGTGCCCTACGCTGGGCTCACCTGGCGCATCGCGCGCACTCGACCCTCAGTCGCTGCGCCAGCCATAACGGCGCTTATCAAAAAGGGGAGTCTCTCCTCTAACCAACTTACCTTCTCGTGGCTGGATGTCGCCGGAGCCGGTAAAGCCTTGGGCTCCTCGACTCATGATCCAGCAGAGCTACGCGCCTACATCTTCTTCGGAGGGGAAGGCGGCTTTTTCGACTGGTGCAGCGTCACACGCTCCCAACGCGATTTCAAAAATATCACAGGCACCTGGGAAGGCTGGGACAAGGTAGACCGATCCCGCCGCCCCGTCACCTTCTTCATTGGCTCAAAAGATGGCAAAACCCGAACCAACATCATCTCGTTTGATTAACCCCGACTCGCTCTGCTATACTCCAAACCATGCCAAGCGATAAAGCTGTCCTCTACGATCCTAACCGCCGCGCCGCCGCCAGCGTCCGCGACCGCACACGCGTTCTGCGCGAGGTCTACGATACGCTCCTCCCCGAGATGAAGGCGCGCGCCTTCGCCGTCACCGGCATCGAAGACATGAAATCGCTTGGCCGTGTACAGGAAGCCGTCTCCAAAATCCCCGAAGGCGGCGACTGGAAAGCCGCCCGCAAGCAGATCGCCACCGAGCTCACCGAGCAATGGGCTGCCACCTCGGGCGGCGTGGATCCGGCCAACCTCGCCGAAGCCGCGACGCGCCGGGCTGAGACCATACTCAAGACCAACGTCTTCCAAGCCTACGCCACCAGCCGCTACGCCGAACAACAAGCATTCAAAGAGGATTTTCCCTACCTCCAGTATATCACCCGAGGCGACAGCCACACACGCGCTTCCCATGCCGCGCTGGATGGCAAGGTATTTCCTATAGATGATCCCTTCTGGCAGGATCATTACCCACCATGGGAATTCGGATGCCGCTGCATCGTCGTAGGGCTCACCATCGAACAGGCCGAAGCCAAAGGCGTAATGACCGGCAAGGATAAGGACGACTTTGAGCGAAACTTCCCAGGAGCAGGCGCGGACGGGAGCTACCACTTCAACCCCGGCGAGCTTAACATCCCACTCACAGATATAGTCGAGGGAAAGGATCCGGAACAGGCTGCGTACTTCGCGGGAAGCGCCATCGACAACAGAGTCACCATGCCCGACGGTGCCGAACAGAGCGTCTGGCGCTGGACGCTCGACATCAAGCCCGGCTTGGAAGGTGCTACAGCCGCCGCAAAGACGCACGTGGCCGATAAACTATCATTAGACGGCATAGCCGAGGGCGACCTCGGCCGCATTGAGGCACTCAACAAAGCCACCGAATCCTTCTCCGCCGCCCGTGTCGCCCTCAAACTCCCCAAAATCCCCGAATTGCAAACAACCTACGACAAGGACACCTACGCCAAAGTCATCTCATCCCCCGACGGATCACCGCTTGCAATGGCATTCAACCCCGACGAATTCCAGCGTCTTGAAGAGACCTTCCAGCATAACGTAACCGACCGCCTCGCTGCCGGGAAAGTCCGCTATAGTGCGATCCCATCGGCCGCTGAAGCCGCCAA
>CAZUAY010000149.1:0-7875 GCA_964618405.1 uncultured Lentisphaerales bacterium | reverse complement strand
TATGACGGCGAACACGCCATCGAATTTCTGGAGGACTAACCCATGGCGCTTGAAATTCGCATTGATGATTCTCGCGTGAATGAACTGCTTGGCATCCTCCAGAACATTGACCTCGCACCGTTATCGGCCACGGCAGCCGAGTTCGTTGCCACTCGTGGGACTCGGGCATTTAGAGATGAAACCCTACGCCCATCTCCTTGGGATCCGCTCTCACAAAAATACGAGCAGCGTTTAAAAAACAAGTTTTCCGCAGGTGTTTCGAAAATGCGGAGTAAGAAGCAACGAGCGGCGGCCACCTTTGAGCACCAACTTCTCATAGATACGGATGCACTGCGCAGATCTATCAAAGCTTTTGAAGTCGGCCAAAAGACGGCATCAGGAGGTTATGTCGCCCGTGTAGCCTCTGATCGCGAATATGCTGCCTACCATCAATTCGGCACCAAGCACATGCCCGCGCGCCCGTTTCTTCCAATCTCCGCTAACCTTCAAACTGGGACAGCAGTCCTCACGGATGAAGCCTGGAACGTCCTCAAGCCCACGCTGGAAAGAACCCTGAAACGCATCATCAAATCCTGACCCACACCCCTTCTGTTCTTTCCCCTCCACCCATTACATTACTTCCCCTTGGGTTCATTGGTGGTCCGTCGCGTCCTCGGCGGACGGTAGCAAACTCTTCGCGGGTGTTGCGCCCGGCCAGATTTACATCTCGATTGACTCAGGCGAGACGTGGACAACACGGATGCGGGCGGTCTTCACGTCACCAGCGCCGACTACACCATGGATGGCAGCATCGGCGGCATCGGCGGCGTCATCTCCAGCGCGGGGAATGACACGGCCAAGCACGGGTACATCGGCCAGCTCACGGAGGTGGGCAGCCTGATCCTGGCCGGCGCCCCTGCACAGGTCAACGAGGGCGCGACCAGCCAGTGCGGCGGCACGGCCACGTTGGATGACGGCACGTTCGTCGTCCTGGCGGGCAGCGAGATCCGCTGGGGCGCCTACGCCTGGCCGCTCGACGACCTCGGCGTCGAAGGCTTGGCGACGGCGGCCAACGTGTATCAGAACACCTCCGCCGTGCTCGGCGGCGACTACCTCGGCGTGGTCGGCGGCGGGTCGTTGCTCGTGTTGGACAGCAACCCGGACGATTTCGGCCTCTACGCCGCCGACGACCTTCCCGACGTCTGGCAGGTGCAGTACTTCGGGCTCGACAACACGAACGCCTTCCCGGACGCGGATGCGGACGGCACGGGGCAGAACAACCTGTACAAGTATATCGCCGGCCTGAATCCCACCAATCCGGCGTCCATTTTCGCGATCACGGCTTTCACCACCGCGCCATCCACCCGGCAGATACACTTCTCGTCGGTGCAAGGGCGCGTCTACAGCCTGAAGTACACCACGAACATCGTGAACGGCACGTGGTCCACGGTTGCCGGCCAGGCCGACATACCGGGTGTGGCGGGCTTCGCCCGCCTGAGCACACTCGTCGCGCTCATGGCCGCGTTCACTCTTCCGTCAGCGGTGTTCGGGCAGGTGCCCGGCATCGTCAACTACCAGGGACGGGTCGCGGTCAGCGGCACGAACTTCACTGGCACGGGTCAGTTCCAGTTCGCGCTGGTGGATGCGGCGGGAGCGACGACCTATTGGAGCAACGGCGTGGCGGCGGTGTCGCTGCCGGTGTCGAAAGGGCTGTACGGAGTTTTGCTGGGCGATACGACTCTGCCGAACATGGCGCAGAGCATCGCGCCGAGCGTGTTCACCAACGGCGACGTGCGGCTGCGGGTGTGGTTCAACGACGGGGTCGCCGGCCTGCAGCAGCTTGTGCCCGATCAGCGACTCGCGGCGGCGGGCTATGCGCTCAACGCGGCCCGGGCGCAGGCGTTCACGGGCGCGGTGGCGGACAGCCAGCTTTCGACGAATGTCGCGCGGCTCTACGACACCCCCAATACTTCGAGGCAGGCGACTGGCACGCTAGTCATCGAGGACGGGGTCATTGTCGGCGTGAACATGACCGACGGCGGCTCCGGCTATGACCCTTGGTGGCCCCTGGTGGTGACGGTAGATGATTTTGTTGAAGGCGGTGGCGGCGGCTTTGGAGCTGAATTTTTTGGAGAAGTTAACGAATACGGCGAGGTGTCTTATATCTCGGTGATGCTGCCCGGTGGTGAGAACTATACCGCGAATGCGACGCTGGTGATCGAGCCGCCGCCAGAGAACCATGTTCAAACATTTACCTGCGACAATAATTTCACCGGAGTCACCTCGATTAGGAATAACGACAACCAGTTTTACGGGACTTTTGGGGGCAATGGCTTTGGCCTGTACGGTCTCAACGCTTCATACCTCTCAACCGGCACGCTGCCGGACGCGCGTCTCTCCACCAACGTTCTTCTGCGGAGCAGCGGGATCTGGTCTGTCCTCGGCAGCAATACGTACTACAACGCGGGCAACGTGGGCATCGGCACGGCTACGCCCTCTCTGTACGGGCACGGCGGTACGGGGCGAATCCTTGAAATCAACAACACCAACACGGCCATGCACTCGCAATCGCATCTGATCCTCTCCACCGGAGTGAATTCGCTGAAAGACAGCGCAATCGGGTCCGTCACCTGGGCACAGCCCGGCGGCATGGCGGCCTACATCGGCGCCCAGACACGGTCCACTACGCCTAATTCGCCGAGCGCCATGCTGACCTTCGGCACGAGGCAGGCGGGCGACCCGGGCGCCTCCCCGAGGATGGTCATCACGGAGGCGGGCAACGTAGGCATCGGCACAACTACGCCCGGCGGGAAATTGCATGTGGTGGGCAATTGGGACGGCGAGCAGGGCGCCTTGCAATTGAGTGGCGATCGTCCAAGCCTTCGATTCACGGGCGGTTTCAGTGCAAACCTCCAATCTTGGTTGCTGCATGTGGGGAGCCACGGTCCGGGCAATCTGGAGTTTATGTCGCGAACAGGAGCGAACGCTTGGGAAAGCGTCCTGGCACTGAGCCCATACGACGGCAATGTCAGCGTCAAGTCCCTCACCATTCGTGGCGGCGCGGATGTGGCCGAGCCGTTCCAGATGTCCGCCGCAGAAATACCCAAAGGATCGGTCGTAGTGATTGATGACGAGAACGCCGGCCAATTGAAATTGAGCGAGCGGGCTTACGATACGCGGGTAGCAGGCATCGTCAGCGGCGCGAACGGCATCAACCCCGGCATTGCGCTCCATCAGGACGGAATTTTAGAAGGCGGACAGAACGTGGCCTTGAGCGGTCGCGTCTATGTCCAAGCCGATGCCACCTATGGCGCGATCAAGTCGGGCGACATGCTGACAACTTCCGACACACCCGGCCATGCGATGAGGGTCTCCGATCATTCTCGGGCTCAAGGCGCGATCCTGGGCAAAGCCATGAGCACGCTGCAAGAAGGCAAAGGCATGGTGCTCGTGCTGGTGACTCTTCAATAACTAAAAGTGAGGAACGCACCATGAAACGTCACATTATTTATCTTCTCATCGGCTTCGTTTTTACAGGCACCGCCTTTGCGCAGACTCCTTTGAAACCGCGCAGGGTAATCGCGAAGCCAGCCGTAACCGTCATCGACGTGAAGAAACAAGACGCGGAGCGCATCTCCGTAAAATTCCGAGACGATCTGCCTGTGCGTTTGCGCCAAGGGAAGCTCGTCGTCGAGGGCGCGAAGTCGAACGCGCTCAGAGAATCCGCCGGTTTGCTCAATCGTCTCGCCATGACCGGAGCGAAATGGGAGCGGCATCACAGCGTCGCAGAGGAGAAGCTGAGCGAGATGCGGGAGAAAGCGCAGCGCAACACGGGCAAAGCGATGGCGGACCTGAACACCGCTTACATCCTCCGCGCGCCCAAAGGCATGAAGGTCGAACAGCTTATCGATGAGTTGAACGCACTCGATGTGGTGGAACTTGCCGAGCCCATGCCGCTCCCGGCCCCGCCGCCGGCGGCCGGGAATTATCAGCCGCTACAGGGTTATCTCAATGCTGCGCCCGGCGGAGTTGATGCCGACTACGCCTGGACACAACTGGGGGGCTCGGGCGGCAACGTGTGGATCACGGATATCGAATACTCCTGGAACCTGAGCCACAGCGATTTCAATGCGATCCTTGTCGGACCCGCGCCTTCCGTGGCCGCTTCCGGGCTTGACTACATGAATCACGGCACCGCCGTGCTCGGTGAGTTGGGATCCCGCGACGACGGCGTCGGCACCAAGGGCATCGCCTACTATAGCACCCTTTTCGTCGTCACCCATACCCCTGCCACCGGCTACAACGTGGCCGACGCCATTACTGCGGCTGCCGCTGCCATGCGCCCGGGCGATATCATCCTCCTCGAAGCCCAAGTCGACGGCCCAGCGACGAGCGCCAATGACTGGGTTCCTGTCGAATGGGAATTACAGGTGACTTACGAAACCATTAGAAACACGGTCGCTGCGGGCTTTATCGTCGTGGAGGCGGCTGGGAATGGCAGCCAGAATCTGGACGACCCAATGTTTAACACCCGCCACTCGCCTTTCCGCGCGGACCACAACTCGGGTGCCATTATTGTCGGTGCGGGCGGTACTGCTGCTGGAGGCATCGGTGACCGCTCACGTCTCAATTTTTCGGACTTCGGCTCGAGAGTCGATCTCCAAGGTTGGGGCGAGAGGGTCGTCACCACCGGCTATGGCGACAGGTATTCCGCAGACGGATCCAACAGTTTTTACACTGCGACCTTCGCCGGCACCTCGAGCGCCTCGCCCATTGTGGCCGGGGCGTGCGCGGCGCTTCAGGCACACCACAAAGTCACCAATTTCGGAGCCGTGCTCACGGCTTTCGAAATGCGCGAAATCCTCCGTGCGACCGGTTCCCCCCAACTTGAGGGCTCCGAATTCCGCGGCGGCACTTATTCCCAAAGCGGGACGACGGTGACACGGGTGAGCGGCAACGCCGTGTTTAGCACTTACGACATCAACTCCGTCATCCGCTTTTCAGGCGGTCAAGAAGGCCTCATCACCGCATTCATCTCGACCACCCAAGTGACCGTGAACACTTCCCAAACCGTCGCGGCATCCGGTATAACCTTCTTCCGGAACGTCGCGCAAAACATTGGCCCGCGTCCGAACCTTGGCGCGGCGATGCAGTATGTCTCCGGACTTCGGACGTGGGTGGATTTTAACTACTTCGGAATGGAGAATGGAAGCTTTGCCCAGCCCTTCAATACGGTCACCGAAGCTGTGTCGGCCGTCCCTACGAGTTTGATTTTCAAAGCCGGAGCGAACAACTGGACGGGCACCATCGGCAAAGGAATGACGATGCGGGCCTTTGGCGGCCCCGTCACCATCGGTCAATGAAGGCTGACTGGCGATGTTCTCCAAAAATGACACTATGAAAAAACCTACATCGTCTCCCGCCCTGGTGTTTGCTAACTTTGGCCCGCTGATCGTGTGGCTCGATTGGGGTCAGGGCGCAACAATCGGTTGCGCTGAAAAACCCTGCGGACGACACGGAGGTCGTCCCTCCAGTTCTCAAACAACGCGTATTCCTGTCGTTTTGGAGGGTCGGGCTCTGTCCCGACCGCGTTGACGAAGGTTTTTCAGCAGAATCGAATGTCGATTCTGCTGAACAAGTCGACTTTGCCCCCTCGTTCTCGTCCTCGTCCTCGAAAAACCTAGCAAAATCGAGGACGAGGACGAGGACGATCACAGCCCATGAAACGGGGTTTTTCAGCGGAATCGAATTTCGAGACGCGACCCTTAAAAATTCGCATCAGGTGGCACGCTTGTCTTGAACGGCGGCACGGACGGCTTGCCTCCCCCCATCTACCCGGCACAATCTTTCACCACCCCAATCACGCTTACCGCTTTTCCCGACCGACCTGTCACCATCGGACAATGAATCATAGGCTGGCGACCGTGGGATCCGACTAAGGGCACCCGACTTGTGCAATATCATTTTCCGTCTAACAGGAAGTTGAATCTTCGAGTATGGGATCTTCCACAGTAGCAAAGAACACGGTTCGCGTCATATCGGCAAATCGTCTTTCGTCTGGCTGAATATCCTTCACATAATCTGGATCGCTGAAGAACGCATTTTTGTCTTGGACGGTATCGAACCAAAGCTCCGCCGTGCCGTCGAAGGGCACTTCTCCCCGCTCATATTCATCAAATGTCGTGTGACATTGAATGTATTTCTTGACGTATTTCGCTGTTGCCGGATTGGCACCGCGTCAGTCTGAACGACAACTTCGTTCATGAGCATGCCACCGCCCCATGTGCCGCCTCCGGGGACGCTAAGTGCAGATTTTGTAGATGGGACCAAAGTTACAGTTCCAGTAGCTTTAAAAGCGACCAAAAAATAGGAACGGATCACTCAATTAGCCGTTCTGATCATGCTGTTTCTCTTAATCGCCATCACACAAGAAGAATGAAGGAGAGAGCAGGGGCTTTGCTGAGTGAGAGGTGCGTAGTTTCCGATCGGGCTTGCCCCGTCTTGACCAGCCGTGGGTGTGTGTGGTAGTGTCACTCAAAGGAGCATACTGCCATCCCTTGTCGCTAGCTTTGTCGAAACACAAACGATTAGATTTTAGGGTGGTGCTCCAAAAGCCAAAGGGTTTTTCGAAGGAATCGATTGGGTCGAATCAGTTGGAAAGGAACATAAAATGAGCTTTACAGAAAAACAAGGTCAGTATTTGTCATTCATCTACTATTACACGAAGATTCATCGGCAGGCTCCGGCAGAGCGTGATATGCAAATATATTTCGGTGTGTCGGCTCCATCTGTTCATCAAATGATTGTGACGCTGGAGAAAAAAGGTTTAATCAGCCGGGTTCCGGGTCTGTCCCGATCCATTGCGATCCTTGTTCCGAAGGCAGAAATTCCCGAGCTTGACTGAAAACTGAGGACGGGGTCACAACAAAAGCATAGAAATAGCAGAGTTGAGACAACTTAACCTAAAAACGGGAGTTCAACTGCTCGCAGTTGCGAATGATGCTCGCAAGTGGCTGCTCATGCGCGACATGCAAGCATACTGCTGCTCCGCTTTCATCGCACCAATTGGGGTCGAATCTCACCCGCCACTCTTAGCCGTCACACTTAACCGGCTACACTTAACCGTATCTCTCCGTCGGTAAAGGACTGCGGATCAGCGAATAAGCAGTTCGGCTAAGGGTATCCGACTAAGGGTGGCGACTAAGTGTTTTGTTTACTGATTCAACTCCCGTTTTTAGGTTTAAAAGCCCAAGGCTTTTCGACTGAATCGAGCTATTCGAGTGATTCGACAAAATCGATTCAGTCGATTCTTTTGATTTGATCGAATCCGTCGAGAGGGGGAGATTTAGCTGAAACTGGAGACTTCTGATTTCCTACTGCCCATCTCCTTCCACGGCTACATTTCCGCAAGGAAGTCGAGAGCGTTGATTGTGCGGATACCCGCGTAATCGGCAGACGGATCGTCATCGAGCGTAATGATGAACTTCGGATAATCATCTGCTATGGCACGGAGTGGGCGGAGCTCCCTTTCAAGCGTTTCAGGTGTACGAAGCGTTGCGGCCACTTGGTAATAGACGGTTTCGTCCCCCTTCTGGGCAACGAAGTCGACTTCTGCCGTTCCGACCTTTCCGATGAAGATCGAATATCCGCGTCTAAAAAGTTCGAGGTAGACGATGTTCTCAAGCAGATGACCCCAGTCGGCATCGCGGTATCCCAGTAGCATAAAACGCAGTCCAGAATCGACCACATAATACTTCTCTTGCGTCTTCAAGTATTGTTTTCCTTTTACGTCAAATCGACGTACTTGGTAAACAATGAAGCTAGCCATCATGGCAGCGAGATACTTTTCTACGGTCTTTGCATCTGTTTTCCGCCCTCCCGACGTCAGTGTATCGG
>CAZUAY010000148.1:0-9774 GCA_964618405.1 uncultured Lentisphaerales bacterium | reverse complement strand
ACTAGCGACTGTAATCGGGCAGTCAACGGGGGCACCCCGGTCACTGACCGATTACGGCACTGAGGAGAATATCCACCGTGGATATTGTCTCCCAACCGTCCGACACATCAACGGTCTCCCCCGTGTTTGGGAATTGCTCTCTGAGTGTTTTTTCAATCTTGGTTTTCAATGCGGTGTTTGCCGGCATGGATTCTTCTTTTTAGACTAGATATTGAAGGACGCTTCAACAAATTAGCTTTGTTGAAGCGTCACGTGTAAAATCAGAGGTCAAAAAACATGCATAGCGATGCTGGCTTCTGACTCCTGAATTCTGTCTTCTGTCTCCTTACACCCCGAGCTTATTGCGGCGAATCATTTCGATGTTAGTAAAACTCTTCTGCGCGACGTAGCCAGCAATGGGCTGAATGCGTTCGTGGAAGATGTCAATGAACCAGCTTGGCTGAGGGAAGAAGTGGTTTTCGAGTTCGTAAGCTGGGGTAATCCAGTTGCGAGATCCGAGGACCACGACGGGTGCATCGAGTGAGTCGAAGCAGAGATCGCCGATGTTCCGAGCAAGCTCGCTGAGGTAGGATCCGCGGTCACAGGCGTCGCCGGCGACAATGATCTTGCCAGTCTTCTTAACCGACTCAATAACCTTCTCGTAGTTGAACGGAACGAGCGAGCGTGCATCGATGACTTCAACACTAATGCCGTGCTTCTCTTCAAAAATCTTCGCAGCTTCAAGCGCACGATACAGCGTTGCACCGAGGCTGAGAATCGTGAGATCTTTGCCGACTTTCTTCACGTCTGGCTCGCCGAAGGGAATCTCGTAGCTTTCAACGGGGACGCCGCCTTCGTGGAACTGTTCAGCAATATCGTAGATGCGCTGACTTTCAAAGAAGATCACGGGATCGGTTCCGTTGAGCGCGGTGGCCATGAGGCCCTTGGCATCGTACGGGGTTGCGGGGAACACAACCTTCAACCCTGGAACTTGCGTACAGAGTGAAGTCCAATCCTGCGAGTGCTGGGCACCATACTTGGAACCAACGGAAACGCGGACCACAACCGGCATCTTGAGAATACCAGCAGACATCGCCTGCCACTTGGGGAGCTGGTTGAGAAGCTCATCGCCCGCGCAGCCGATGAAGTCGGCATACATGAGCTCGACCAGCGCACGACCACCGCTCATGGCATAGCCAACGGCAGAGCCGATGATTGCGCCTTCAGCGATGGGTGAGTTGAAGAGGCGATGATACGGCACCGCTTCGGTCAGGCCACGGTAGACTGCGAAAGCGCCACCCCAGTCGCGATTCTCTTCGCCGTAAGCGACGAGCGTCGGATCTTCGTAATACTTGTCGAGGATGGCCTCGAAAAGTCCGTCGCGGAGTTGAAAAACTTTGTTCTTGGAAACGGCCTTACCGTCGGCATCGAAAGCGAAACGTTCCTTCTTCGCGATCTGCTGCACACGGAGATTCTCTTCGCGAGTCTGAAGCATGTCGACCGGACTATCTTCCATCTTCACACGACGCTCGTTGGAGAACATGAGCTTTTCGACTGCGTCAGGCGTGACGTCGAGATTCATGCGTGGTGACACGACAGGGTCAGCCGCTAGGCGAACGGCGTCGGTGATCGTGCGGATGACCGATTCGTCAAGGGCATCGAAGTCCGCTTCGGTAGCGAGCTTCGCGCCAACGACCTGCTTGCGGAACGCGGTGATCGAATCTTCCTTCTGCCACATTTCTTTCTCTTCGTTTGAGCGATAGGAGTCAGCATCAGAAGGCGAATGACCAGAATAGCGGTAGGTAATCGTGTCCATCAAAACAGGACCCTTCTTCTCGCGCAGGACGGCGAGCTTGCGCGTCATCGCTTCGATGACCGCCAGCGGATTGTAGCCATCGACGCGTTCTGCATGCATTTGATCGCGGTTGACACCCGCGCCGATGCGAGCTGCGAAATCGTAGCCCATGGTCTCGCCGCGAGTTTGTCCGCCCATCGCGTACTGGTTGTTCATGACGTTGAAGAGCAAGGGCAGTCCGCCCTTCATATCGTCATCCCAGAGGGTGCGGAACTGGTCCATGGACGCGAAGGACATCGCTTCCCACACAGGGCCGCGACCCATCGCACCGTCACCAATGTTACACACCACGACGCCGGGCTTACGGTTTACTTTTTTGAAGAGTGCAGCCCCGACGGAGATGTCGGCAGAGCCGCCGACGATGGCGTTGTTCGGATAAATACCGAAGGGCAGAAAGAAGGCGTGCATCGAGCCGCCGAGGCCCTTGTTGAAACCGGTTTCCTTCGCGAAGACTTCAGCAAGTGCGCCGTAAACGAGGAATTCGACGGCCAGTTGCTTGACGCTCAAGCCGCGACTCTTGTTCGCTTGTTCAATGATGCGGTAGGCCGCGCCACCGAGAAAGTTTTCCATGATCGATAGCAGGGACTTATCATCAAGCTGATGGATAGAGGAAAGACCTTTGGCGAGAATCTCGCCGTGGCTACGATGCGATCCGAAGATGTAATCGTCTGGCGTCAGCAAAAAGGCTTGTCCAACCGCAGAGGCCTCCTGGCCCATGGAAAGATGCGCTGGGCCGGGGTTGTTGTATTCAAGACCGTTGTAGGCGTTCGTGGTCTTGATCGAGTACAGCATGGTTTCGAATTCGCGAATCATGCGCATGTGCGAGTAGATGCGTAGGAAATCGGCCTTCGTGTAGAGCGCTGATTCCTCTTTGATGGTCTTGCTGTATTGACAGACCGGAATTTTGTCGAATTTAATAAAGCTGGACTTCCGGACATCTGCCGGGTTGATAAACAGTTGCTTGGCCATAGTGTGGATCTCCTTAACTTAGACGTGAAAAATTGCTTCGCGGATAACTTCGCCGACCGTTGGGTGCGGGAAGATGATTTCTTTAATGTCGTCGATTCGCATTTCGGTCTCAATAATGATTCCGACAGAGAGAATGATCTCCGATGCGTAGCTACCGATGAGGTGGCAGCCGAGTAAGCGATTGTGAACGGGATCGACGAGGAGTTTAATTTTCCCCTCCCCTCCTTCGTTCTCGGCAAGGTAGCGTCCGCTGTAGCTCATGGGCAGCGTGACCTTGCGGTACTCAATCCCCTTCTCTTTGCAGGTCTCCTCGGTTTCGCCAACAAAGCCCATCTCGGGGTTCGTATAGATCACCGAAGGCATCGCGTGATAGCGCATGACGTCTTTCTTACCGAGAATGGTATTGATCGCCACCTCGGCTTCGCGATACGCGGCATGCGCCAACATCCAAACGCCATTGACATCACCGACGGCGAAGACACCAGGGACATTGGTGCGTCCCTGTGCATCCGTAACGATGCGTCCGCGCTCAACGAGCACGCCTATCGATTCGAGCCCGACTCCGCGCGTCACCGCACGGCGGCCTACGCTCATGAGCGTATACTCCGCGTCTGCACGCTTCGTCTCGCCCTTGTCTGTGAATTCAACAAAGCCATCCTTGACGGCCGTCACCTGACAGTTGAGATGGAATTTAATCCCCTTCTTCTCGAAGGCTTTTTGCAACAGCGAACACATCTCGCGATCAGCAGCACCGGCAATGTGATCGAGCATTTCAATTACCGTCACCTGGCAGCCGCAGGTCTGGAAATAGCCAGCCATTTCAAGCCCGATCACGCCGCCACCGACCACGACCATCGTCTTGGGGATGACTTGGAGATCGAGAATCTCGCGGTTCGTGAGTACGGTTCCAGCCGCAAGGCCTTCCTTCACGCCGGGGATGGGCGGCACAACTGCCTCTGAACCCGTTGCGATGATCAGGCGCTTACCTTCGAATGTCTCGTTACCGACCTTCACGCGGATCACGCCATCGAGGCGACCGACAATCTCGCCAAATCCTTCTTTGACCGTGACCTTGGCGGCCTTCATCGCTTGGCCAACACCGGAGACGAGCATCTTGACAACCTTGTTCTTGCGAGCAATCACAACGGCTTGGTCAATCTTCGCATTTTCCGACGTGACGCCATACTTCTGCCCGTTGCGAGCATGGTCATAAATCTTGGCGCTGTTGAGCAAAGTCTTCGAGGGGATGCACCCTTCGTTGAGGCAGACACCACCGAGTTTATTTTTCTCAATCAGCAAGGTCGAGAGACCGGCGGCACCCGCCCTTTCTGCTGCAAGATAACCGCCAGGGCCTCCACCCAGAATAATAAGATCGTACATCTTACTTTCCTCCCTGCAAGAGCAGAAGTGTGAAGTTTTCAAGCACCGAAACAAGCTCTTGCAACATACGCGCTGCAGGAGCACCATCGACGGCGCGGTGATCGAGCGTGAGGGACAGCCCCATCGCTGGATAGGTTTCGACCGCGCCATTTTTCTCGCGCATGCGAGTGGTGATGTTGCATACACCGAGGATACAGGTCTGTGGCGGATTGATGACCGGTGTAAACGATTCAACACCGAAGGTGCCGAGATTCGTTACGGTGAAGGTGCCATTTTTCAGAAGGTCGGGATTGATCGTGCCCTTGCGGCAATCGCCCGCCATCTCTTTAACTTGTCTGGAAACTTCGGGCAAGCTGAGCTGATCAGCACCAAAAAGTGTTGGCACCATGAGCCCACGCGGCGTGTCAATCGCCACGCCGAGGTTGACGTGCTTGAAATACGTCATCTTCTCATCATCGTAATGCGCATTGCAGGCAGCATGATTCGGGAGCACACGCGCAACTGCATACAGCAGGATGTCGCCCAGCGTGGGTACAGTTTGTGCAAAGACAAAGCCCTTGTCGCCGAGTCCTTTTTCGTTCGCCTGCTTGAGGCGCTTACGGAATTCCATGATCTCCGTAGCATCGAAACTGGTGTTAAGCGTAAGCTGTGCCATCGAAGAGAGAGATTGGTGCATCGAGCGGGCAATAACCTTGCGAATGCCAGAGTGCTTTTCTGTCCACGAATCGGCTCCGGAGGCTGCGGGTGCAGCGGCAGGTGCGGCTACTGCAATAGGCTTTGGTGCCGTGGTATCGGCGATACCCACGCGGCCGCCAATGCTTGTTCCTTCGGTGGTTGCCGGATGGGCGCCCGCCGCAGGAGTGGCCATGCGACCTTCGTCGATGAGCTTGCGCACATCGCGCTCGATGATGCGTCCTGTGGGCCCGGTTCCTTGTGCCTGGCGTAGATCAGCACCCGTGCGTTCTGCAAGGTGCTTAGCCCGTGGGGACGGTACGGCATCTGTAGCGGGCACGGCATGCGAATCGGCGGGTGCAGCGGGTGTCGGGGCGGCTGTGGGTGCGGCTGCGGGTGCAGGCGTGGGGTCTTTAGCGGGCACGGCATGCCGTGCCCCTATGGAGGCACCTTCGGGTATAAACTCGGACACATCCTCGCCTTTATTGCCAATGACGCAAACGTTTGTCAGACACGGAACGTCGTCACCTTCGGCAAAAAACACGGCGATCAAACTTCCTGCGACGGCGGCGGTTTCATCGAACGTCGCCTTGTCTGTTTCGTAGGTAAAGAGCGTATCGCCCTCGGCGACTAAATCGCCCTCTTTTTTGTGCCACTTGCCGATAATGCAGCTTTCGACGGATTGCCCTTGGCGGGGCATAATGATAGGTGTTGCCATAAGATAGATTTCCTTTGGTTATTTTAGCATGTTCTGACCGCCAGTCACAGGAATGGCTTGGCCGGTCTCGTACAATTGTTCGACGCAGTACAGGATCGCCTTCGTCACGTCGGAAGGCGAACAGCCGCGACGCATCGGAACCTTTGCTACGTAAAAATCATACACGTTTTGGACGGTTTTTGCACCCGGAACTTTGCCTGCTTTTAAATACTGCACAAAAAGCCCCTTCTCTGGATCGTTCCAGAGCGGCCCTTCATAATAGTTGCCGGGACAGATTGCGTTAACTTTAATGCGGTGCTCGACCAGCTCCTTCGCAAAACTTTGCACAAGCCCGATGCCACCGAACTTGCCGCCCGCGTAGGCGAAATTCTTGTTCGAGCCCTCGAGGCCCGACTTCGAATTGATCTGCACGATATCGCTCGTGTAGGCTTCATCAAAACGCGCTTGGATTTTCATCGGACGTGAGGCGTACTTTGTTACCAAGAAAAACGCCGTGTAGTTGATGCGCGTAACAAACTCGAACGCTTGGAGCGTCATTTCCTCAAGTCCACCCGCGCGCAAAACGCCAGCATTGCTCACGAGAAGATCGAGTCCGCCAAAGCGTAGCACCGTCTGTTGGACCAGGTTCTGGACGGACGCCTCATCGCCTACATCGACTGCAAGCGCAAGCGCCGTTCCAGCTCCGTGCTTTTCATTCAACGACGCGGCGACGGTCTCAGCCAGTGCCAGGTTCATATCCGCAATGACGAGCGTCGCACCGCAGACGGCGAGTTCGCGGGCAATACCCTCGCCAAATCCTTGTGCGCCGCCCGTGACCATGCTGATGCGTCCAGCGAGACGTGTTCCACGCTTGCTCGACGGCTCAGTCAGGGTGAATGCTCCCACATCTTCAACAATAATGTGGCAGGGTCTTGCACCTTGTGCTGAGGCCTGTTGCAGATTCGCATAAACCGCATCGAGGGTGTCGCACGCCTTGATGACCAAGGTCAGATCAGCGGCATCCCCAGACGGACTCTTCTCGGCGAACGAGACGAGAACTTGCTCATCTCGTTTAAACAGCGCCCGAATCGCAGGCGCAATTACTCCTGCTGCGTGCTCAACGCCTCCGGCAGCTTCAACCCATTGTTTCATCACTCAGATCCATTCTTTGTAAAATCGCAACTCTCTACTCACCACTCGTAACTCACAACTCTATTCGCAACTCACTACTCGCAACTCGCTACTCACCACTCTATTCGCAACTCACAACTCGCAACTCTCCCCTAGCGACTAGCCACTAGCGACTAGCGACTTCCCCCTTAGATTGCCTCCGCATTCGCCAGCAGATACCGCTCAGCGGCCGCGCACCAGAGACCGTTGTTCTTCTCCACGATGTCAGCCAAGGCGGCGAAGACGGGATCCGCTTCACCGAGTTTTCTGAAATCTGAGATTGCGACCAGTGGCATCTTGATCTGCGTGTAGATCAGTTTTTTACCGCCGGGGATCTTCGGCAGATGCAAGGTTGTTTCAATCACGCAGTTAAGGCCACCTACGTGCGTGATCATGGCGGAGGGATTAACCTTGCCAGAAGACATGACCTCAAGCGCCTCAATCAGATCCTCTGTCGTGCCACCGCTGTTACCTGCGAGATGCGTGAGGTTATAGTGGACATTGTAGAAGTTAAGCTTCGCGGAGAACGTGGGGTCCGTGGGCCCTGCGAAGAAGTTGAGACAGCCGTCGTAGCCGAGAATCTTGTCGGCCTGCTCAATCACGGCAGGGACTGGGGCGAAGACATACACGTCGTTATACCCTTTATCGCCCGTGAGCTTGAGAAGTTCGGCGGCGACATCCTCCATGCCGGAGGTGTTGACGTAGATAAGCTCAACGCCACAGCGCTTCGCCTCTTCAACCGTATAGATGGAGGCGGCACGAGCAAGGCGCGCGGCATCGATGTCGGTGACGACGAGGCGTCCAGGCTTGCGCGGGCCATGAAGCGCAAAATCGATCGCGCCAATGCCCATAGGACCGACACCCGCGAGGAGCGCCATATTGCCTCCCGCGACGATGCCCATCGTGTGCTCATAGCTACCGGGGCGCGTGTAATGGTAGTTGACGTTGAAACCGCCAACGATACAAGACATGGGCTCACCGAGGGAACCGAAGTAGAACGCCTCGCCCGTGTAAGGGAGTAGACAGCCTCGCTCCATGACCTTCGCCGGGATGACAACATAGGTGGCCGCACCACCAATAAACGGAAAAGAGTAGCCCGGTGCGGCGTACACGTTGTCGGGGTGGTTAATCGCGGGCTGGATCGCAAAGTGATCGCCCACTTTAAACTGCGAAGCCCACTTGCTCCCCACTTCCAGAATCTCACCGCAGAATTCATGACCGATAATGACGGGATTCGTTGCAGCATCCTTCGGCACGCGCTTGTGATCGGTCCCCTGCATCGCCGCTTTATAAGAAGACATGCAAATGCTATCTGAAATTACTTTCGCGAGAATTTCATCCGACTGGATTGCAGGAAGTTCAAATTCCTCGAGTCGAAGATCTTCTTTTCCATATAGTCTGACAGCTTTAGTTTTCATGTGAGGGACTCCTATAAATGAGGGGTTATCGAAATTGCCGTCAGATTGTAGCATAGTATTTGTTATTTGTTAACATAAAAATGTTACTTTTTTTCAAATATTTTACCGTTATAACACGACATCACATTTCTAAAAACCTGCATTTTTATGAGTGAAAAAATTTTGCCAACTTTTAAAGTGTTTATTATGTTGATGTTAAGCCTATTAAAGCTATTGCTTGTTATCTATGAAAGCCTGTGATATCATGATACTTGTTTTGATATTAACACTTTAATTTGTGTTATAAGGGAGTATTATGGCCACAAATCGTCGCGATGAAGTCAACACGTTCATTCAATCCAAGGGCGAAGTCAGCCTTTTGGAGCTTGGCGCACAGCACCCAGAAGTCTCCAGCATGACGCTTCGGCGCGATCTCGAACAACTGGAACGCATGGGTCACATCATTCGCATCCGCGGCGGTGCCAAGTCGATTGCCCATCTCTCATTGCTCAAGGAGGCCGCTTACACGCAACGTCAGGCGGAGCATACAGAAGCGAAGATGGAAATTGCCCGTAAGGCATTGACACTCCTTTCGCCAGGGCGGTCGATTTACATCGACTCGGGAACCACCTGTATGGGGTTTGCTCAGCGGATTCCAGACGAATCTCTTTTTGTCCTCACGGCAGCTCCGAACATCGCGATGGAACTCGTAAAGAATGCGAACGTCAAGATCAACCTAACGGGAGGTCAGCTCGACCGCGAAACGCTCACACTTTCGGGCTTCAACGCTGTAGAGTATGTAAAGTCTTTAAACATTGACCTTGCGTTTATGGCGGCCAGTGCATTTTCTCTTACCAGCGGGTTCACTTGTGGCGATTATTACGAAGCCGAACTTAAAAAGCTCATCGTGAAAAAGGCGCAACATGTCATTGTCCTGATGGACTCCAGCAAGGTCAACAACAGCATGCCCTACACCTTTGCAAGGCTTCAGAACATCCAGACGCTCATTACCGACCAGCCCCTCCCCGAGGATTACCAAAAAGCCTTGCGGCAATCCAACGTCGTGGTGCATTGAGGTGCAATCGTCCTCGTACTCAGCAGCGCGGTCCTCGTCCTCGTACTCCATCTCGTTATCTGTAGAAGGAATTAGTCTTCTAAGACTACTGTAATATCAGTTCCCTCATCAATCGAGTACCACCTGATTGAGGTTAGGGCCCTCCCCGATGTGCTGAACCACTGCAGAGTGTGTCGTCCCGGGTCCGTCTCATGGTAGACACTCGTCTCTCCAGGACTGAGTGTCGCGTATTGTAAACCATCCCAAACCGCGACGACTGTTCGCGATCGTGTATCGTTGGCAAAACAGACGCTCGTAGATAATGAGTCGCTTTCGCATCCAGTAAAGCACAAAAAAAGACCAAGCATGAGAAGAAAGTACAATATTTTTTTCATAGTTTTTCCCAGTTTAAACATCACAAGGGTGAATCTGCGACTTCAAATTTAAATATTAGCAACAAGGGTGAGGAAGGTCAAGTGGTCAAAACCGCCCGACTGTAATCGGGCGCATCCCCGTTCCGTTGACTCGCATAGACGATGGGTTTGGAAGCCGAAGACATACGCCGCCGACAGACATGCGAAAAGCGGTGCCGCCCTTCGGT
>CAZUAY010000147.1:0-9781 GCA_964618405.1 uncultured Lentisphaerales bacterium | reverse complement strand
GCTCACCGCTGCTAAAAAACCGATTTGATGCGATTGTTGCCGTGGCTGTTTTAATGCACATCTCGGATAACGACCTGTTCGATGTCATGTTTCAGTTGCGTGAATTATTGAATCCTGGCGGGCGCGTGATCTGTTCGTTTTGTATCAACAGGGAACAGGATGCAACCGATCCACGTTTGTTTGTCAATCGTGAGCCCGAAGAGGTGCAATTGCTATTTGAGCGCATTGGGTTCACCTACCGTGCGCGAAAAGATAATCCAGATGGTCTCGGCCGCCCCATTCTCTGGTCAACGATGGTCTTTGATTACGCTGCCAATATCGGAGGGCGTCCGGTTGACCAAATTGAGACGGTCATCAACCATGACAAAAAGACAGCGACCTACAAACTGGCGTTGCTACGAGCCTTATGTGATCTTGCGCAAAGCGGCTACCGCAACGTTCAATGGCACCGAGATAAGACCGTGAGTATTCCTTTGGCGCTGGTCTCAGAGAAATGGCTTTATTATTACTGGCCGCTCTTCGACACGCCAGACGGAACGGTCATTCCGCAAATTCGCGGGACGGTTAAGCTACATTTTGGTGATGACCTCATTGCATTGATTGAACGATTTTCAACACAGAATCAATTAAGTGGGTTTCATTGTGCATTAGAGTCGCATCGTTTGGACGCCACTGCGGAAAAATTGTTGCAGAGTGCGCTTAAGAAAATTGGACAGGCAATCGTGAAGGGTCCTGTCAAATACGCAACGCAAGGCGGCTTCTATTTTGAACGTGAGACGGACCGCATTCATTTTAGTGCTGGATTGTGGCGAGAGATGTGCTTGCTGGGTCATTGGATTTCTGATGCAATCCTTTTCCGATGGGCGGAATTGTGTGTAGACCTTTCGGGCAAGAAATTTGATACGGCCACCGTGCTGGGACAATTGATTGTCCGGCCTGAAACCGAGCGGGATGCCCTTGAGGTGAGAAAGCTCTATCAGGAGCAGAAGGATTTGACGTGCGTCTGGACGCACGTGCCGCTTCGGGGTGCTCGTTTTGATGTTGATCATGTTATTCCGTTTGCCCTTTGGCACAACAACGACCTTTGGAACCTTCTTCCGGCGGATTCCAAGGTTAACAACAACAAGCGCGACAAACTGGTTTCGCGTGAAACACTTTTCGCCAGTCGTGACACGATGATTGATTATTGGAAAGCCGCTCGGTCGGCCATGCCGGAGCGTTTTGATTTTGAGGTCAGTCGTATCTTGTTTGGGCGCAACCGTCCTGAAACCCAGTGGGAGAAGCCAGCATTTTCCGCGCTTGTGGAAGCCGTGGAGGGAATTGCCATACAGCGCAACATTGATCGGTGGAGTCCTGTTAGTCAACCGGTCTCCACTGCTGCACCGACGCTCTCAACAACGCATTCTTTCGTTATTCCGGCTATCCCCGCTACACCTACCGCCTTGTCCATCCGTGATCCAGAAGCCATTCGTCATTGTGCGTTCAAGACTGCCTTGCCGATTGTCGGGCGTATGGCAGCGGGTTCGTTTTTTGATGGATTTGAAACGGGTGGTCTCACTTGGGCTGAAGAGCTGGATTGGGTGGAAGTTCCCCAAGCGCTATGCGGGAAGAGGCGGTTTGTTGTGCGTGTTGATGGAGATTCGATGGAGCCGCTTTTCCACATTGGAGATTTGCTTGTCTTTGAGTATCACCGAACGCCTCGTCAAGACGGCCAAATCGTCATTGCCGCTGATTTTAGCTCTGGTGAAGAATACGCCGTCAAACGGTTCAAGGCCGACCCGACGAACTGGTGTTTTCTCTCAGAAAACCCAAGCTATGACCCAATTCTTATCCCTAAGAATGAAATGCCGGAATATCCGATTCTCGGAACTTTTGTAGGACGGGCTTGAGCCGTGTTCCATCAGGACGGAGTTTTACTATGTCATTAGATTCGTTGATCTACTCGAAGGTCGTAGACAAGAGCATGTTGTGCGAAGGGTTTGCCCTTCCGAATTGGCTTGTCCGTGATTTCACGACGTGGTTTGGAGTGTTGGACATTGGGGGCGTCTGCGATATTACGATCTTATTTAACTGAACCTCTTTTGCGGCGAAATTACAAAATCTCGCTTTTGATCGCAAGAAGTGGCAAGATCATACGCCAATCTATCAGGTTCGGTATCCAAAGAATAAAGACTTTGCAAAGGCACTCCAGAAGGTGTTTACAGTTTCATACAGTTTCATTGAAGCTCAGCAAATTGTTAACCGTTTTCATTTGGAAAAGACAGGGGTTAGGCGAAATATCTCAATGCCCAAGGATGTTCGTGAGTACTTCGCACTTTATCGAACTTCTGATCCCTGTATTTGGACAGCTGAAAGTGTAACAAAACAGGAGTCAGAGGATTTTGGGAGCATCGTTACAGCTCAGAAAGTTTCTGAGGAGTATTTTGAGTCTATGCTCAAAACAGATGAGTCCGCCAGCATTGTCGTCCAGCCCCGTTTGGTAAAGGTGCGCAATTTAGATCGATCTGTTTGTGAAAACCTCAAGGTCCTCTACGGCTTCCGCTGTCAAGTCTGCGGGCAACTCGTTGCTGAGAAGTATGGCGGTACGGTTATCGATGCCCATCATGTCGATCCCTTCACAAGTTCTCTGAACAACAATTATGACAACATCGTCGTGCTTTGCCCTAATCACCACCGTATTGTTCACGCCTGTCATCCCGAGTTTATCCGTTGTGACATTCCTGCGTTTTTGTATCCCAATGGACTCCGTGAATCGCTCCTGATTGACAAGCATCTACGAAACACAAGCCGACCCGTGACAGGGAGCAAGTGCTAAGCGAGTGCCAGTCGCTGGCCTTGAATTTTGGGCGATGATGAGGTAAGATTTTCGGCACAGAAAGGGGGGGGCGTTATTATGTTTATTGCGAAAAAAAAATACCGGAGCCCGCGTGACGAGTATTGATTCCATCTGGCGGACGAGGCTTGATGAATTACGCGAGCTGACAAATTCAGGACAGGTGGTCTGTCCCGGATGCAAGCAAGACGTGCGTTTAATGGCTGATCGAGACGACGGGATCGATATTGTCGACAATATCGAGATGTTGGGAAACGGGGGCTTGCAGGAGGGCGGGCGTTTGGTGTTATAATGCAAAGAGGATCGACAGTATCGATATTATCGAAACCAACAAACCAGAGGAGGTCATTATGAAATTTTCGCCGTCGGCGGGGTATCGTCGGCTTGACTCGTGGGTGCTGGCGAGCATCGCGCAGTTCGCCACCTACCGCTTCTGCCAGAAGTTCCTGACAAGGCCGTTCGACCCAACGGGCCGGCAATACGACCAGATGACGCAGGCGGCACGCTCGGGCAAGGTCAACATCGTGGAGGGTTCGGCCCGGGCGGCCACTTCCAAGGAAACGGAAATGAAACTCACCGATGTGGCTCGAGCCAGTCTCGCGGAATTACAGAGCGATTATGAAGATTGGATCTTACGGCACGGTCAGGCACCTTGGGGAAAGGACAGTGCGGAGGCTAAAGCTATATTCGGAATCCGTCTGGATCGCCCAGGATACGGCGATGATTATGTGCGTGATTCGTGCCTGCACCTTCTGGCTCAGCAGAGGAAGTTTGCGCAGTGGTTGGAATCTGATGATTCACTGGTCGTTGCGAACGCGCTCCTCATCATCGTTGGACGCGCCACCCATACGCTCGTGCGGCAACTTGCCGCGCTGGGCGAGACTTTCGAGCAGGAAGGCGGATTCCGCGAGCAACTGACGGCTGTGCGGTTGGAGGCGCGTGGCAAGTCCAGCGAAAATCCGATCTGCCCCGATTGTGGTAAGCTCATGTGCAGGCGTAAGGCCAAGACGGGGGCAAATGCGGGTAAGGAGTTTTGGGGCTGCACTGGTTACCCCGATTGCACGTGCGTACGACCGATCGAGAAGTAGGCGATATTGTCGACAGTATCGATATTATCGATAGTATCGAAAGCTGGGGAGTAACCTTGCGGGGTTGGAGAGATGATTTGCAGTCCTTGAATTTTGGGCGATGAGGGGGTAAGATTTACGCAACAGAAAAGGAGAATGCTTTATGGGAGGAAGACATGGAGGTTGGCCGGCGCGCATTGCGCGTCCAGCGGTTCGGAAATTGGATGTTCAGGAGACGCAGGCTGTTGTCGAGGGTTTAGGGCAGGCGATTCACGACTCGCCTGTGCTGACAGCGTTGGGATATCGAGTTCAAGCACGACGTGGACGATTTTATTTGGAGTCGGATCCCGATGGCACGGGCGATTTCGGCGGCGTTGCTCGAGTGACGCCGCTTGCCGATAAGCCCGCTGCCTTTTTGCTGGAGGTTGAGCGGGGCTCTGGGGATTGGAGTGAAGAATATGAGGGAACCATTCGCGGGATCGGGAAATGTGTGGCTGGCGACAGGAAGGGGACGTTTCACGGCTTAGGGCGTCTCGATCTGAGCATCCGCAAGACCCTTCGTGATCAGCGTTCCAGATTGCTTTTTGAACGGCAGGGGCCGCTTCTGTATCACCCAATTCTGAAGGGGACTGTTTTCGGTGTCCCCGAAGTTTTGTTCCATGTTTTCGAGGTGCCGATTCCCGTCATCGCCAAGCCGCGAGGCTGGTACGAGTATCATCGGAAGCCGAGTCTCCGCGAGATTGATGAAGCGGAGGAGCGCATTTTGGTGGACTTTACAGCCGAGGATTCTGCGGGGTATTCTTTTGGCGGAAAATGTCTCTATTGCAAACACGACGGCAAATGGAATGCGTTTCGAATCAAGCCGGATCAGAGTG
The DNA here is from genome assembly GCA_964618405.1 of uncultured Lentisphaerales bacterium. Taxonomy (GTDB): domain Bacteria; phylum Verrucomicrobiota; class Kiritimatiellia; order RFP12; family UBA3636; genus JBBQIY01. Next base: position 5,006 of record CAZUAY010000147.1, on the reverse strand, counting down.
CTTCGATTGCTTCCTCTTTAGCTTGGCTCGAAAAGCGTGGCTGGAAGCCTTGGTGAACGGTCGCTGGCCTTGAATGTTGGGCGATGGGAGAGAGGTCTTAGGTTTTAGGCCCTAGCTTTGGCAGGGGAATTGTTTCGACAATATCGCTATTATCGAAACCAACAAACCAGAGGAGGTCATTATGAAATTTTCGCCGTCGGCGGGATATCGTCGGTAACCACGTCGGTGAGTTTTGCTTTCCCGGTTTCCTAACGCTTTTTTCCTAACGCTTTCCTAACGCTTTCCTAACGCTTTTAAAAAATGAATAGACGCCAGCGACGGTTTGTGGTAAAAATAATCTTTCAAAGATGAAAACAGAAAGGTGTCATGATGTCAAAAATTATTAGCCGCGAAATTCGATTAGTTGCCCGTCCCCGTGGGATGCCGTCTTCGGCCGACTTCACGATGGCCGAGACCACGCTAGAACCGCTGAGCGATCAGCAAGTTCTGGTGCGCAATATTTTCATGTCAGTCGACCCTTACATGCGTAGCCGCATGAATGCAGGTCGATCCTATGTTCCGCAGTTTGAATTGGGCCAGCCTTTGGAAGGTGCCGCAGTCGGTGAAGTCATCGAATCACGGGCCAAAGAATTCAAGCCCGGTGATATCGTCACCTCCTCTTACGGCTGGCGAGAATATGCAATCGCCTCACCCAAAGACCTCATTCGAGTTAACGGCGATCTTCAACCGCTTTCGCTCTATCTCGGCCTTCTCGGCATGACGGGTATGACCGCTTGGGCTGGTTTAGAGCTTGCTGAGCTGAAGGCGGGCGATATCGTTTATCTCTCCGGCGCAGCCGGAGCGGTTGGGAATGTCGCTGGCCAGTTGGCCAAATTGCGCGGATGCCACGTGATCGGCTCTGCCGGATCAGACGAGAAGGTGGCGTTTTTGAAAGAAGAATGCGGCTTTGATGTTGCGTTTAATTACAAAACTGGGCCGATTCAAAAACTATTGCCTCAGGCGGCACCGGACGGGATCGACGTGTACTTCGACAACGTGGGAGGTGAAACGCTCGAAGCGGCACTCACGTCCATGCGATTGCATGGACGAATCATCGCTTGCGGAGGAATTTCAGGCTACAACGTGAAACGACCACAGGCCGGTCCTACCAATCTTTTTTATATCATCACGAAGCGGCTGACCATGAAGGGTGTGCTTGTTTTTGATTGGATTGACCAACAAGCAGCCTTTGAAAAAGAACTCGGTGGCTACTATCGTGAGGGGAAGCTGAAGAACAAAGAGACCGTGGTTGAAGGAATCGAGAATGCTGTCGAGGCTTTTCTCGGGCTCTTCCAAGGAACAAACGTAGGGAAGATGGTGGTAAAACTTAATTAAAGGAGTCAAAATGAAAAAAAATATTCAAAAAACGATTTTATGTTTCCTAGCAACACTACCGCTTGTCGGCCTGGCGGTTGACGCCCAGCCGGCCGCGCCAGCGGTACCCGCGCAAGCGTTTACCTTACCTGCCTTGCCTTATGCGCAGGATGCGCTCGAGCCCTTTATCAGCGCAAATACTTTAGCTTTTCATTACGGCAAACATCATCAAGGCTACGTGAACAACCTGAACAAGTTGGTGGCGAACACGCCTCTCGCCTCGCTGCCCTTGGAGGAAATTGTCCGACAGACCTCCGGCTCGGCTGGACAAGAATCTGTATTTAACAATGCGGCACAAGTGTGGAACCATAGCTTCTTCTGGCAGAGCATGAAAGCCAAGGGCGGAGGCGAACCGACGGGACGCTTGATGGAGCTGATCAAGCAATCCTTTGGCAGCTTCGAGGAATTCAAAGCGGCATTCGTGGCTGCCGCAGGAGCACAGTTTGGCAGCGGTTGGGTTTGGTTGGTGCAAGAGGGTGAGGCATTGAAGGTTGTGAAAACAGCGAATGCAGATACGCCGCTGGCCCACGGGCAAACCGCTCTCCTGACCTGTGACGTATGGGAACACGCCTATTATCTTGATTACCAGAATCGACGCACAGATTTTGTTGTCGCTTTTTTGGATCATTTGGCCAACTGGGATTTTGCAGCAGAACGGTTACAATAAAACATCTTAACTATAGAGCTTACCCTTTTTATTAACGAGGACAACACATGGACATTAATATCCGCATTGCCGGCGCAGCCGGACAAGGCATGCACACCGCAGCAGAGCTACTGGGAAAAGCGATCACCCGTAGTGGTTGGCACATCAACGCATACAGCGATGCAGAATCGCGTATTCGAGGCGGCTTGAATTTCACCCATCTCCGCGTGTCCGACCAGCCCTGCGCTGGCGTGACCAATCGTCTTGATATCCTCGTGGCCCTTACGCAAGATGCTGTCGAACAGCTCGCACCTGGCCTAACCGAACAGGGTGTCGTTCTGTGCAACGAGGCGTGGGAGCATCCGCGCCGCGCACCGTTGCCTCTCGCACAACTGGCGGTCGAAGCCGGCTCTCCACGCGTCGAAAACACCATAGCGGCGGCACTCGTGGCAGGCCTCATCGGCCTCGATCCAGCCGTGCTGGAACCGCTAATCCGTGAGCGTTTTGGCGATGATGCCGCCAAACTAGAGCCTAACCTTAAGGCGCTGAAAATAGGCTATGCTGCCGCTCAGGCTTGGGAAGGTAAAAAACCGTTTGCTCTCCCACCTAGCAAGGGTGAACAAGGCCGCCTCTGGGTGAATGGCCATCAGGCCTTGGCACTGGGAGCAGTCGCCGGCGGCGTGACCTTCTACGCTGGCTACCCCATGAGCCCCGCAACCGCTATCCTCGATGATCTAGCCGACTTCCAGAAACAAGCAGGCATCGTGATTGAGCAGTCGGAGGATGAGATTTCCGCCATCAATATGGTGGCGGGTGCAGCATACGCCGGCGCCCGAGCCATGACCGCCACCTCAGGCGGTGGCTTCGCACTCATGGTCGAAGGACTTTCGCTCCTCGGTATGATCGAAACACCAGGCGTGATCGTGCTGGGTCAGCGCCCAGGACCCGCTACAGGCTTACCAACCCGCACAGCGCAAAGCGATTTGAATTTCGTTCGCTTTGCTGGACACGGCATTTTTACGCGTATCGTACTCGCACCGAACAGCGTGCAAGATTGCATCGCCGTCACAGCACACGCCTTCGATCTCGCCGAACGTTTTCAGGTCCCCGTTCTGGTCTTGAGCGATCAGCTTCAAATCGACACTTCCGTCTCGATGGCAATGCCGTCTGTCGCGGATCTGCCTCGCGAACGCCACTTGCTAACGCCAGAAGCGCTGAAAGATCTCGCAACCTACCGCCGATACGAGCAGTCCGATTCTGGCATCTCGCCCATGGCCGCGCCGGGCGATTCGCACCACACGGTTATTGTGGATTCTGATGAGCACGATGAAGAAGGACACATGACCGAGTCAGGCGAAGTCGCCGAACGCATGGTTCGTAAGCGTCTGCGTAAGGCAGCCGAAGTAGAGAAGGTCGCTTGGGCGCCCGACGTTACGGGAGAAGTCAAGGGCCGCCCCCTGGTGATCACGTGGGGAAGCAGTTACGAGTCGGTGGCAGAAGCGCTGACGCAACTCAACGCCAACGGTGCTGGCATCGCCCACATGAACCTTCGCTGGCTCTGGCCCTTACCAACGGAACCGATCAGTGCCATCATTAAGTCCGCTGCCTCAATAACAGTCGTCGAAAATAGCCCTGAGGGCGGACTCGTTTCTTTACTGCGCGAAGTGACACTGCGTGGCGTCGACCACGAAATCCGGAGTGTGACGGGACGCCCCTTCACTGTTGAGTATCTTATTGAACAACTGACCCAAGAGGTGATGTCATGAGCGTGAATATAACAGATTACAAAAGCGCGGTTCCCATCGCGTGGTGCCCGGGATGTGGCAACTTCGCCATCCTTAACTCAGTAAAGAAGAGCCTGACGGAGTTAAACCTCCCACCCGACCGCGTCGTGATTTGCACCGGTATCGGTCAAGCGCCTAAGCTGCCGCATTACATGATCGTCAACACCTTCAACGGATTGCACGGACGCGAGGTCGCAACGGCCGCTGGCATCAAAATGGCTGCCGACGACCTCACCGTAATCGTGCATGCGGGTGAAGGCGGTGCCTTCGGCGAGGGTGGCAACCACTTCCTTCATGCGATCCGTCGGAACGTTAACATGACCGTCGTCGTTCATGACAACCTCTACTACGCCCTCACCAAGGGTCAAGCCTCGCCCACGACCCCTGCAGGAACCATTACGCGAATTCAGCCGGAAGGCGTTATGTCCTGGCCGATGAATCCGGTGGCGCTCGCCATCAGTCAATCGTGCAGCTTTGTCGGACAAGGCACCTCCGCCCGCCCCGACCTCCTCGTCGGCCTGCTTAAAGCGGCGATCAGCCACCCAGGCTTCTCGTTCGTACACATCATGCAGACCTGCCCCTCGTGGGATCATCTTCGCACGCCTCAGTTCTATCGTGAGCACACCTACGAACTGGAGGAAGGCTATGACCCGAAGGATCAACAAGCAGCGTTACAATTGGCCATGACCCCGAGCGACCAACACCCACTCGGCATTCTCTACATCGAGGATAGGCCTGTATACAATGCGCACAAGCTCGAAGAAATCGAACATCCGCTGCGACAGCGTAAGCTTGTGCCAGAAACCGTGCTTCCGCTCTTCGCCCAGTTTGCTTGAGAAGTTGCGAGTAGCGAGTGGCGAGTTGTGAGTTGCGAGAACGGAAGAAGTGGCGAGAACGGAAGAAGTGGCGAGTAGCGAGTAGCGAGTTGTGAGTTGCGAGAACGGGGAACGGATTTTCCAACCCGTTTTCGTTTACGCGCAACTTCCCCCCTGTAGCTGGCCTCGGTGAGGCCGGAATCATCCGCGATCACCGATCGCGGCTACAGGCTCGTTCACTCGCAACTCACAACTCGCAACTCGCTACTTCTCCCCTTCTCCCCTGCGGCTGGCCTCGGTGAGGCGGGAGTCGTCCGGGACAGTACTAGCGACTAGCCACTAGCGACT
>CAZUAY010000146.1:0-9808 GCA_964618405.1 uncultured Lentisphaerales bacterium | reverse complement strand
CGACTAGCGACTAGCGACTAGCGACTAGCGACTAGCGACTAGCGACTGTAATCGGGCAGTCAACGGGGGACACCCCCGGTCACTGACCGATTACTTTTTTGCTTTTCAGCGTTGTTGACAAAATTAGCTTAGTACGGCATAATAGACCGATTCTTTTTGACAATAATGCATTTAGGGGATTTTCGCAATGGCTCGTCGTTTTTTGATCGCTGGTAACTGGAAGATGAACAAGACTTCCGCTGAGGGCGCCGCTCTCGTGAAGGAAATCAAGGCTGCGTTGCCTTGCAGCGGATCATCCTGCTGTTCGAGCAATCCCGAAGTTCTCGTTTGTCCCCCCTACTTGACAATTCCTGCGGTTGCGGCTGAGACGACTGGATCCAGCGTGAAGCTCGGTGCGCAGAATGTGCATTGGGCTGAGAACGGCGCTTACACGGGCGAAGTTTCAACAGCTATGCTCAAGGACGCCAAATGCTCCCACGTTATTATCGGACACAGCGAGCGTCGCCAATATTTCGGTGAAACCGATGAAACCGTCAACAAGCGCACGAAGGCGGCCGTTGCTGCAGGTCTTGTGGCCGTTGTCTGCGTTGGCGAACTACTTGCTGAACGAGAAGCCAATACGACAAACGAAGTGGTCGAGCGTCAGACGCGCGTGGGGCTTGCGGGACTCACCGCCGCCGATATGGAGAAGGTTGTGATCGCTTACGAGCCCGTTTGGGCTATCGGCACGGGCAAGGTCGCCACGGACGAGCAGGCGCAGGAAGTTCACGCCTTTATTCGCGCGAAGCTAAGCGAGCTGTTCGGAGCGAACACAGCCGAAGCCACCCGTATCTTGTACGGCGGCAGCATGAAGCCAAGCAATGCGGCTGGATTGCTTGCACAGAAAGATATTGACGGCGGCCTCATCGGTGGAGCTGCTCTCAAAACTGAAGATTTTGTAGGTATCGTCAAGGCGGCAATCGTCTAGTTTTTCAAATAGTGACTCTCCGGAGAATTATCCATCATGACTATGATCATCATTCGCATTCTTATGGGGCTTGAAGCCATCGTCTGCCTCCTGCTCATCGGCATCGTTCTTATTCAGCGTTCCAAAGGGCAAGGCGTTGGCCTGAGCTTCGGCGGTGGCGCAGAGGCCGTCTTCGGTGCCCAGATGGGCAACGTACTGACGCGTACGACCGTTGTTCTCGGTGTAATATTCCTTTTCAACACGGCTGTACTCGCCGTCCTTAAGCCGACACAGCGCGGAGACTCACTCTCCGAGCGTATGGCTCCTAGTACATCTGAGGCCGTCCAAGCGCCTGCAACTACAGCGGAAGACCTCGCTGCCGCACTGGGTCCTGACGCTGTTGCGCCAGCCCCAGAAGCGGTCGATGCTACGACGACTGATGTTGAAGGGGTTTCACCTGAGGCAGAAACCGTTGTACCTGCGGCCGAGGCCATCGTACCTGCTCCGGCAGTTGTTGCTCCTGCAGTGGTCGTTCCTGCTCCTACGGCCCCTGCCACCGAAGCCGTTGTGCCTGCCGTCGTGGTTCCTGCCAAGGCGCCCACGGTCGTCGTTCCTGCAACTACAGAGCCCGCCGCAGAAGCTCCAGCAGAGCCGAAGTAAAGTCTCTGGCCGAGATCTGCTTCATCAAAAGGCGCGCCGAAAGGTGCGCTTTTTTATTGTTTTTAGACACTTGACGGGTGTCAGAAGAAATACTAGACTCCCTTTATTCGTGTGAATGTGGTCTTTACACGATAGAGGCCCAACAGCCCGAGTGGGCCATAGAAGGAAAATACTCATGAAACGACTCGTCGCGCTATGGGCTGCAGTTTTAACGCTTGCCAACCAGCTGGTACAGGCGCAAACCCCTCAAGACGTTCCACGCACCGCTTCTGAAGCGCCAAGTGCTCAACACCGCATTCTTACAGGTTGGGGCGGCGGCAAGGCTGAGGATGTTGTGCCGAAAGCGGCGGCAGTTGGCTTCTCGGAACTAGTCGTGCATCATGAGAACACCGTAAATTTCACAAAATTCATTGAACTGGGTAAACAGCATGGGGTCGACATCTACGCATGGTTGTTTCTTGGCGACATCCCAGCATGGAAGAACGCGTTTCTTGAAGCGGATCCTCCTTTACAGGTCATGAGCACCGTTGAACAGGAGGCACTGGAGACTATCAAGAGATGAATAAAACTAAAACGAATGAGCTGTTAGGTGTCAATTTAACATCAGAGTCCGAGGGGAGAGCCCTTGACGAATTTGCAACTCAATATCGTACAACGCCTGATGTGCGTGCGTTGGTAGCATTTTTCACCGATACGTTTAAAATTGAACTAGCAACCGATCCGGATATTGTGTCGGGGTTCTCTTCCGACGAGTCACATCTTCCAGGCACCGCAATCGGCGTATCTCGTCCACGCAACGCACGTGATGTGGCCGCAATTCTACGCACATGTTTTCTCTGTGGCGTCCCGGTAACGATCTGTGCGGGACGTTCGAATCTGACGGGCAGTGCAACGCCGGAAGGCGGAATCATGATGTCGATGTCGTCGATGCAAGAACCAGCATTGCACATTGACGAGGCCGCGAAGCAGGTCACGGCTCCCGTGGGAATGTTTCTCGAGGAGATGCGCAAAGCCGTGCGATCCGAAACGCATTCTCGTCTCTACTATCCTGTTGACCCCACGAGCCGTGCAGAGGCAGCGGTTGGCGGCTCTATCGCTTGCAATGCGTCTGGATTCACACCGGGAGCCTCGGGTGCGACTCGCGAGTGGGTTCAGCGCATCGGTGTCGTGCTGCCGTGTGGTACGTTCGTTTCCGCCACTCGTGGAGAAATCATGTCTGCGGACGGAAAGTTTGTGCTCATCTGCGATAACAAGACGATGGAAATTCCTGTGCCGCGTCATCCGCGGCCAGCGATTAAGAATGCCGGCGGACCTTATTCTTCCGAAGACGGTGTGATGGACTTCGTCGATTTCATTGTTGGCTCGGAAGGCCTCTACGGTGTTGTTGTCGATGTGACGCTGAAGCTACTCGACAGACCCGAGGCTTATCTCGACTTCTTCTTTTCACTCCCGTCGGAGGCAGAGGCCGTGAAGCTCCGCATCCAACTTGAGGCTATGCTCGAAGGCGATCTTTCGGGCCTGACGGCATTCGAGTATTTCGGCATCAACTGTCGCCAGTATATGAAACATGAGAGTCGATTTTTTAGCGGAGAAAATCCCGTAGCCGTGTATCTACAGATTCCCGTTTCAGCGGAAACTGCCGACAGCGCCACTGAAGCATGGTTTGAGCGTCTCTGTAGTCTTGATGTCGCCATTGATCCAGACGCCATTATCCTGCTCGACAACGAGCGCGACCGAACGCTATTTATGGAGGCTCGCCATTCACTTCCAGCAAATTCACTGGAGGTGGTGATGCATCGCGGCACCTATACGCTGATGACGGATACGGTTGTGCCAACGGAACGCTTTGCTGAATTTTTGTCGTTTACGCACGCATTGCTCAACAAAAACAAACTCGACTACCTCGCCTTTGGACATCTCGGCGATTGCCACTTGCATTTCTCGATGATGCCGGAGAAAAGCCAACTCGAAAATGCCACACGCGTCTATGAGAAGATTGTGGCAAAGTCCGCTGAACTCGGTGGCGTCTATTCCGGCGAACACGGAACCGGAAAACGCAAACGAGCCGATTTTCTCGCCTGCAACGGTCAGCGCGGTGTGGATGAGATTCGCAAGGTCAAATCAGCACTCGACCCCGAGTATTTGCTCAACCGTGGCAATGTTGTGACCCTGCCCTAGGACGAGGGCAACAACCCAGCGCGGTGTTATTTTACCGAAAGAGCGTCCCATTTTGCAACATTTTCAGCCTCCCACATATTGAATATGTGATCGGGGAGAGAGATGAAGGCGCAGCATTTTTCGTCTATAACTTCGGATGTGCGGAAAGTGGTTTCAAAGAACGGAGCGGGGACATTCCTGTCCCCGACACGACGGGGGTAGGAAACCCCCCGCTCCTTTGGTAGGCGCGGCGTCCTCACCGCGTAACGGACTGAGGCGGCTCGCCGAGGCTCGACAAAGCTTGCGACAAAGTTTTTGTGGACCCAAAAGCTACACACTCGTTTTGAAAGGAATCGAGAATGAGGACGAGGACGAACATCTTACAATTCGGCGAGGTCGGACCACGAGAAGCTCTTCTTGCTTGCATGAGAAAGAGACACTATAATAGTCGGCGGTTAATGGAGGTTTTATGATGAATAAAAAATTAATTTTTTGGACAACGGCTGTACTGTTGGCCTGCACTGCGATGGCGGATGAGGGCGAGGCTTTATCGGATGCCCGGAAAGCAAATGTTGCAAAATCCGAAGCACGCCTTGTTACGAACAGAACGACGCTTAGGGATGCCAGCCGTTACTTTGTTGCGCGTGGTGTCGTTGCCGATAAACAGGCGCGAACGGTGACGCTCGATGCCTTCACGACGGGGGTAGGAAAAGGCGATATCGCCGAGTTTTTCCTCATTACCGAGAATAGCGGGCACGGCTACGAGTCCCTCTTTTCGACTTTCGCAACCTCCGATGACATTTGCAAGGCGATCGAGTTTATCGGCGTGCCTCGTGGGCTGAGCGTCAACCACGGGAAAGCACGGTTTTGGCCAAAGGGGGAACGTCTCAATGCCACGGTGACGATCGACTCCGCCCCTGCCCTTGTGCTGGATTCGCTCGTGACCTATACCGAGACGGGGCTTCCACTTCCGCCTGAGGGTTTTGTCTATGTAGGCGACCGCAGGAACGCGGAGGGCGCGTTTATTGGCGATACGGCAGGTCCAGGCTCTGTGATTTCATCCTACAACGAGTCTCTCACCGTCATGGATGTGCCGCGTATGGCTGTGCAAGATGCCGTGTACGAGAAGTATCGCGTTTCGTCGAACGTCGTTGCTAAGGTCGACGTGTGGTCCCAAATTATCCTATCTCCAGAGCAGCGGCCTGCGGCGTCACCGCTACGTGTGCGCGACGTCGCCGTTTCGTTTTCCACAAACGGGGTGGCACTCGATGGAGGAGAACTCGTTTCTTTTAAAGCAGCTCTGGAGACGCTTCAAACTTATTCGGCTGCCGATCAGGATGTCTATGCAACGCTCCATTGGTCCGATGCGTTGTCTCTGTCGCAGATCCGTGATTTTTGCCGTGTTTTGCAACTTGTAGACGTCGATAACGGAATCCGTATCGAACCGCCGATGGATGGTGATCCGTACTACAAAGCTTTCCTGCCACAAGAGGACTGGCGTGATCGCACAAAACGCTTCAGTCAGCCCTGCGAACTCCGCTTTGCCGCTGATGGCTCCGCCACCCTCGTTGCGATTCAAGAAATCTGGAAAGACGACGCAATCAAACCGGAGCTGAAGATCGAGGAAATTCCTGGTGTCACGGTGGAGACTCTGCCACAACTGCTCAAGGACAAAGGTCCTGCTCTGCCTGTGCTCCTCGTCTTTGCGCCTGGCACCCTACCCTACGGTCAGATGAAGCCATTTCTCAACGCGGTTAAGGAAACACACGCGAACATCCATGTCTTTGTGGATTGATTTTACGGCTTTTTTTTATTCTAAATCCGTACAGGGTCCGCGTCAAACGATGCTGACACCCACCCTAGCCTATCGCCGAGCTTACGTAAATGCTTGAAACGTTACCTTCAACCTGCTAGCCTTACCGCATGAAAAACGACACACACTATTCTGGAATTGACATACAATCCTTTAAACGACCTCTCAGTTATTTCATCGGGTTTGTCATCCTCATGCTTCTGTTTGGGGGATTTAGCTCCATTGTATTTAGTGTTGAACCTGAGGGTCGAGCCGTAATCCGCCGATTCGGAAAAGTAGTGGGGATTCAGGAGCCTGGGCTCCACTTTAAATTGCCATTTGGCATCGACACTGCAACTTTTGTTCCTACGGAACGAGTTCTCAAGGAAGAATTTGGTTTTCGCACAGTGGGGTCTAGAGCCCCTCAGCATTCGAGCTATGCGAAGACGCCCCAACTCGAGGAAGAATCCCTCATGCTCAGTGGCGATCTCAATGTAATTGATGTGGAGTGGGTGGTTCAGTATAAGATCAACGACCCCGTGAAATACCTCTTTTCGGTGCGAGACCCTCCCGATACGCTCCGTGATGTATCGGAGTCTGTTTTGCGACGAATTGTGGGTAATAAACTGGGGGCTGACGTCCTCACAGTGGGTCGCGTGGCCATCGCTGATGAAACATTGCAGGACATGCGAGCTATTTTAAACACCTACGATATGGGCGTTACGGTTGAACGTGTCGAACTCCAGGATGTCACGCCACCGGACAAGGTAAAGCCCGCCTTTAACGAGGTAAATGAGGCCCGCCAAATGCGTGAACGTCTCGTCAATGAGGCTGAAAAAAAGCGCAATCAAATCATTCCGCGAGCACGCGGCGAGGCAGACGAGATTATTGCACAGGCTGAGGCTTATCGCTTGGAGCGCACCAACGCTGCCCGTGGCGAGGCAGCTCGGTTTACCTCTTTGCTGTCGGCTTATCGTGAATCTCCAGAGGTCACAGGTCGGCGGCTGTATCTGGAGATGATTGATCTCGTTCTCCCGCAATTAGGTCGGGTGGTTGTGATGGAAGCCGGGGGGACGGCTCCGTTGCCGTTGCTAAATCTTGGCGAAATGAACTCGAAAGGAGTGCAACAATGAATTCAACCCTACTTAAATCCGCTACTGGCATGTTGGTGGTGATGGCGCTCGTTGCGGGGGCAGTTCTTCTATCCGCTTCGGTCTTCTTTGTCGATCAGGGTGAACAGGCACTGGTCTTGCAGTTCGGTCGTCCCATCGGCGGTGCTATTACTGAACCGGGCATTCATTTTAAGACGCCGTTTGTTCAGGAAGTCCGCCGTTATGACAAACGCTTGCTCGCATGGGATGGGGAACCCAACCAAATTCCAACGCGGGGTCGTGAATTCATTTCCATTGACACGACGGCTCGCTGGCGCATTGTCGATCCCCTGCGCTTTCTCATGAGCGTACGGGATGAAAATGGAGCCCAAGCGCGTCTTGATGACATCATTGATTCATCAGTTCGCGATAGCATTTCCAGTACGGAGCTGACGGAGATCGTGCGTTCGAAGGATTGGAGTGTCACGGAAGAAGATCTCAAAAATGCCGATGTTGTGCAACCCAAGGATGACAGTGTAGCCCTCACCGAAGAAACGAAAATTGGACGCAACACACTGACCCGTAAAATATTGGAGGAGGCCAGTCGCGATCTCCCGGAGCAATACGGTATCGAACTCATCGATGTGCGGATCAAACGCCTCGACTACATTCCTTCCGTTCGGGAACAAGTTTTCCAGCGTATGATTTCTGAGCGGCAGCGCACGGCCGCCGAATTCCAGTCTGAGGGTCAAGGCGAAGCATCTCGCATCAATGGTGATACGTCTCGGCAACTCGCTGACATCAGTTCTGAAGCCCGCCGCCGGGCCGAGGTTATCCGTGGCGAAGCGGATGCTGAGGCGACGAGAATCTACAACGAAGCCTACGCTGCAGACCCTGAATTCTATGCCTTGCTTCGTACGCTCGAAAGTTATGGCCGCACCCTCGGCAAACAGACCGAGCTGATTATCAGTTCGGACTCTGAGTATTTCCGTGTCCTGCGTAACGGCAAGCCATAGACCCTATCAGTCGGATGCCACACGCGGGTGCGCACCGGCTACGGCAGTCTCGCTCGAAATTTTACGCGTTTTTGAGACATTTTAATCCGAAATTCCAGCGACCTTTTACGAGCTTTAATGCGCAAATGTTTGATGTGTTCTCGTGTGATGATCATCGATAAAGGCCGATCAGGAACAAGGCTCCCACTTGCCAACCCACTCAACCATTTTATCTTATATGAACACGATCAGCAGCCGTATCGGGTTACCAGTAGAATAATGCCGTGTCAGGTTTCTGGAATTCGTATTCAAAGGTCATGCAATTTTTGGCGATAATTTGCCCAGTGAACAATTCTCTGACCTCTGTGCTGCGCCGTGGCAGTCGAACGGTCTGGCGCCCCCCTTCCGCCGCATGCACCGCCAAAAATCGGCTGTTGGCATACACCGGCTGTTCGTGTTCCGTGTAGAGGTGAACGCCGGCCCCAGTGGCAATTTGTTTTAGAGATTTTGCGGTTACGTCTGGCCCCGTTGCGCAATACACGGATTGATACCCGTCTCCGTCGGACCTAGGTCACCTCCGCCTTTCCCGATGCGCGCAAAACAACTAGGCGAAATGAAAAAATCGAGTTCAGAGCATTCTAGCAAGGCGCGGCAATCGTTTTGTCCGCAAATCACTCGCTCAGCTTCCACGCCTACGCACATCGGATACCCGAAGAAAACCCCCAATTCCGCCTCCAGCGCGGGTCGGAACAGATCATCCCAAGCTGGTTGAAACTGTCGCAGCGCAGGATGTTCGGGCTGAGCCATTTTGGCGTGTTCAGATCGACCATGCAGATGAACCGAGCATCCGGACTACAGGCCATCAGGTCGGCTAATTGAGCGTCAACAGTGCTGAAATCGTACTGTCCTTCGGGCGAATAGTCCTTACCTACCCAGTTGGGCGGGTAGAGGCAATAGGGCTCGCCGAGCGAATTGACAGTGTTGGCAGGAAAAAAGCAGACGGTCTTCACGCCGATCTCATTAAACCGCTTATGCGCCTCCGGTTCTGGCCAGAAAGATCGGTAGCCATAGTAGATAGTCTTTTTCATTTGCTTCTCCTTAACCCCTTTAATCCGTAAAGAAAACGCATGATATTTTGTTACTTGATTGCGTAGAGCCGATTCTTGGCGATGAGACTAACGCGTTTCGAGTAATGATAAATCTGTGTTTTATCGGCACCATTGGCAGTCGCAATCAACGTCGGCGCTTCAATTACAAAATCGGCGAAATGCGGGGCATTAAATGCTACGAACGCAAGCGAGATTAGGTCAGCGAGTTTTTCAGGACGTTGTCCAAGATCGGGAAAAGCCACGGGTCCAGTATCGGTCTGATAAGCATCTCCGCCTTCTCTTCTTGTATTCATTGTCTTGACAGGATGCTCCACAATTGCGCGCAGGCTGGTCTCATCGTTCCATATCTCCGTTTGCGCAACGAGGGGATGGTATTCAAGGGTGGCACGAATAATTTCTTGAGTTGTGGCCAGCTCTTGGGAGTTTTGGGATTCCACCAAATGTTGTTCAGGGCCGCCCCACATCTGCTCCGTTGGTTTGCGGGTTCGATAGTTAGGGTTTAATGAGGCCTTTCTACGAAAAATCAGCCCGAACTCAGGGCCGAATATTGGAAGGAAGTCGTAATTATCCTCGTAAAACAGATCTTTTTCTGCAAACGTGTCCTCGCTCTTGCATGAAGCACACTGGATAAAGTCCTCTGTCAATCCAGTCCGTTCATCCATGATGCGTGTGCGCGATTCCACCCAAAACCTGACTGCATTAAAAGATGCAGTTCCGATGAGAAAGGATTTCCCATAATCCAAAGGCTTCATAATCATTAGCACTCCCTATTTACTTGCACTCGTTCACGGTGCATATCGAATAGCTCAGAAATTCATCCACCGTGTGCGAATTTTTGAATGGGTTTAACGAACCCAATTTGACCTAACGAATAAGCTAACCTATGCCTTTAAAAAACGCAAGCTCTAAACCACGTAATCGGGTAATCGGTCAGGCACAGGGGGCTGTGCCTGACCGATTACAGTCGCTAGTCGCTAGTGGCTAGTGGGAGCATAGGCATCCTGCCTGTGCACATACACCTTTGCTACGTCAAACAGGCAAGGCCGTCGCGAGACTGC
>CAZUAY010000145.1:6428-9869 GCA_964618405.1 uncultured Lentisphaerales bacterium | reverse complement strand
CCTGTGGCTGGCCTCGGCGAGGCCGGAGTCGTCCGGGACAGTACTAGCGACTAGCCACTAGCGACTAGCGACTGTAATCGGTCAGGCACACCCCCCTGTGCCTGACCGATTACGAGACGTTCCTGTCCGCGAATAGCAAGGACTACGAAATCGCGCTCGTGTGAACCCAAGCTGGGATGTAGATTTCGGCTTTGTTCAAAGCTTTTGCGAGGCGCTCGGCATTGGGATCGAGTTTTTTGAGAAGACTTTTGAACCTCGGGCCGTGATCCATGTGGACAATGTGGCAGAGTTCGTGAATGATCACGTGGCGGAGTAGGTTAGGGGGGAAGAAGAGAAGTGGGGCGTTCAGGGAGATTCTCCCTGAGGTTGAACGGCTACCCCAGACCGTACGTTGAAATCCAAGGCGGATTTGGGAAGGCCTTTTCATGCCGATTTCGTCGGCGATTTCATTGACGTAGTCGGGCAAAACAGACTTTGCCAGTTCACGAAGCCACTCTTTGAGAGCCAGCGCGACGGCAGGATGCGGAGGATTGTCGGGCTTGGCGCAGTAAACCGTAATTTGGCGTCGTCTCGAATCGGAGGGCGGCAAGACTGTAGCGAGCCCATTAAGCATGGGGACGCGGATATAGTTGACTTCGTATAGCTTTCCTAGGCTTCGCAGGTTGATTTGCGTAATCTTGGGCGGGGGCGGTGGATCAAAGAGTCGAGAAAAAAGTGGAAGATCGAGATACGTGTCCTGGGGCAGGGTCGGGACTTTGCCACAAATTTTTTGTAAAGTGCGCAGTGCCCACTCGCGGTTCGCCTCTACAAACCGTTCCGCATGATCGCGTCTCGTTCCTCGCGGAACGACGACCTCAAGGCCTGATGCGTGGACGACCATTCGCATGCGCCGTGCGCGTGGGCTTTCGCGCATGGTGAAGATGATCTTGTCTGGCGGCGCGAGATGGGAGGGCATAGGTGAAATCGTTTCTCTACCGAATCAAGCAGTAGAGCTGACGTCCTTCCGAAATGTCGAAAAGTTCCATCACGTCTCGGTTCGAGAGTCGGATGCACCCGTGGGAAGCAGGTTTGCCGAGAAGATGCTCTTGATTGGTTCCGTGGATATAGATGCAGCGAGTGTGGCTATCGACGCGGCCACCGGCGTTGACGCCTGGCTCAAGCCCGGTGAGCCGGAGAATCCGTGTGAGCACATAATCCTTGCCGTTGTCGCTACGCCATTGATCCTGCGGTAGGATGATCTTGTCGGGAAGGCGAGAGGTAAAGGAGCGTCCTTGAAGTTGATCGCCTCCAATTCGTTCGGTCACCTTATGCCAGCCGAGCGGTGTTTTGTAGGAATCGATTTGATTGCCGATCCCGAATTTTGAAGAGGATATGAGGTATTCGTGTCGAATTCCATCGGACGCTACGACAAATGCTTTCTGCGAGGCGGTGTCCGCAATCACCAGCATATCCGAAGCGGTTAGTCCGTGTTTCATTGCTTCCTTGAAAAGCGTTTTGGAGTCTTCTTCGGAAATCGAGAACATTTTTTTTACCCTCATCGTATTCTCTACGTGAGCGTTGTCGGCGATCTGAGCTTGTGGTGGGAGGTTCTGCGTTTGGCGGGAATCGGCCCCTTGCTCTTTGGCGCAGCCCGTTCCAGAGAGTAGTGTGGCGTTCAGAAAGGTCACGAGCACGGCTGATTGAAAATAGCTACTCATGCCCAAGGAGTGGGAATGCCCATGTTCTCTAGCTTCGCTTTAAATTCTTGTAATTCGCGTCCGAGTTTATCGTTTTTGACAAGCGAATGAGCAAGAGCATAGTCGCGGGCCGCACCAACATCTCCTCGCGCAATACGTCCGAGCATCGCGGTTTCATGACGGGATAGGTTGGAGGATCCTAAGGTGTAGTCTTCGAAAGCTTTCCAGGCATGAGGAACCCATTTTGCAACGATTTCGCGGCCCATGAGCGTGGCATAGTCTCGAATTTCACTTTGCGCGGCAGCCTCCATGCGAAGCGCAAGGAAGTGGAGCAGGTTATGAAGGTTGCATTTCCAGTAGGCTTCGGTGTAGGTTGCGAGTGGCAGGTCTTTGCGCGCCTGTTCGCGGGCGACACCTCGGTCAATCCGTTCTAGGTAAATTCTGCGACATTCCTCGTGAAGTTGTGCCTCTTGCGCCGTGAGCTCTCGACCTGTTTCGAGATCCAACATCTCGCCGCTTCCTTGGCGATTGGTGGAAGATTGGCTACGCCATTCTCCTTCGGATGTTGATCGCGCTGAGTCGACAGCAATGGAGTAGCGCGTGGAGTATTCGTTGATGCTGGCGGTGCGATGCCGAACCCACTGCCGCCAGATATCCATCGGAACTCGAACGTGGAATTTGATTTCGCACATCTCGAATGGCGTCGTGTGACGGTGGCGGATGAGGTAGCGGATGAGGTGTTCGTCGTCCGACCCCTTTTTCGTACCATCGCCGTAGGATACGCGTGCGGCCTGAACAATGGACGCATCGGATCCCATATAGTCGACGACCCTTACGAATCCGTCATCCAAAACCTTGAACGACTTTCCTAGGATAGCGTCAAGCTCGGGCACAGAGGTACGCGTTAGCATGACCGCTTTTGTTTCTTCAATTGACTGTGTCATACCCAATCAAAACGAATTGATTTTTCCAGGCCAACTGGGGGCGCCCATGCCTGGATACGACGAAAAGGCTGTGAGCGAACGATCGGGTCCAGCCGCCTGAGACATATACATGGCGATCAGTGCGACGATCATGAAGATGGCTGCAACGGCCAGAACAGGGAAGAGGGGGCTCGTCTTTTCAACTGGCTGATTCTGGAACGCCGAAAAGGCTGAGATTTGTTCGTCGTCGCCACTCGCTTCAGCGTCACCACTGGCATCAGAGCTGTCTGACTCCTTCTTGAGTACAAGTGCTTTCTTCTTGCGAATGGTCGGGGCTTCGGTGAGGCTTTCGGCAACCTCTGGGCTCTCAGCAGCAACTTGCGAGGGCGCTTTGACGCGGAGTGTGCGCCGTCTCGTGACCTCGCTCTCGGAGGTTTGCAAAGGTAAAGAAACTTTAGCCGTTTGTCCCTTGGCAATATTCAAAGAATCTGTCGTAAGGTTGGAGGTGATTTTTCCTATCGGTGCCGTTGAAGAGGGCCTGATGTTGATGAGGGGAGACGCGGTCGTGTCACCAAAAGCAGAATCAAGAGAAATGCGTGATGTCTTCGACTTGGAAGCCGAGTTAAGCGGCGGATGTGGAGACGGCTTGATGGAAGGCGGCTGTAGTGTGGGTGGGCGGATCGGTTGCGGTGCCACGGAAGCACTCGGAGAGACTACACCGGGGTTTTGAAGTACGGGCTTGAGCCGAATTGTCGTTGTTGCGGCCACCGTATCCAGCGGTTTTCCATGTGCGGAAGCAGGAAGGATTGTGATCGGCTTGATTGCCGAGGGTGGCGGTGTGC
>CAZUAY010000145.1:0-6328 GCA_964618405.1 uncultured Lentisphaerales bacterium | reverse complement strand
CGAGGGTGGCGGTGTGCCTGCTGCCGACGTGTCGGCGGCTGGATCCTCGGGTACTTTGGCAGGTGCTTGCATCGGCTTTATCGTGATTGGCTTGATGCCGATGGGGCGCTGCGGATTCGGGGTTGTGTTTTCTTCGGACATGCTGATTCTCCGATCTTCGACTGTTGATGGGGTGTTTAAATTAAACGGACATGACTTCCGCTTCCTTTGCTTTCAGGGCGGAGTCGATTTTTTCGATAGATTTGTCAGTCATCTTCTGGATTTTCTCAAGCGTCTGATCACGCTCATCTTCAGAGATGTTGGAGTTTTTCTGCAGAGTCTTGCAGGCATCGTTTGCGTCGCGACGTACGTTACGCACAGAAACCCGCGCTTCTTCCGCCATGCGGCTGGCGACCTTGGTCATCTCTTTGCGTCTTTCTTCGCTCAGCTCAGGTACGGGCACGCGAACGACGCGGCCATCGCTCACTGGCGTGACGCCAATGTTGGCGCCGAGGATGGCGCGCCCGATTTCACCCAGAACCGTTGGGTCGTAAGGCGTGATGACGACCAGACGCGGCTCAGGCGTGGAGATATTCGCAAGGTCACGCATGCGCGTTGGCGCACCGTAGTAGGGAACTTGAATGTTTTCGACGAGCGCAGGCGAGGCCTTGCCGGTTCGCACGCCAGAAAGCTGGCTCTCGAGAACCTTGAGGGTATTATCCATCTTGTCCTGTGTGTCTTTGATCAGTTCTTGTGTCATAATCAATTCCTTTCTTTATGAATGATCGTTGCTAAATTCTATTGCTGGGTTTCTTAAAATTAGTTGGTGACAAGGGTGCCCACGTCTTCCCCACATACGGCGCGCTCGAGTGCCCCATTTTCGAAAAAATCGAGAACCATAATGGGGATGTTGTTTTCCATGCAGAGAGCAAAAGCGGCCGAATCCATCACACGGATCGAACTCGAAAGTGCTTCTTTGAAGGTGAGCTTCGGGAATCGCGTTGCAGTCGTGTCTTTATTGGGGTCGGAGGTGTAAATTCCATCGACTTTGGTCGCTTTGATCAGCACATTCGCTCCGATCTCGCTGGCACGAAGCGCCGCGGCGGTATCCGTGCTAAAGTAAGGATTGCCTGTTCCGGCTGCGAAAATCACGACGCGTCCCTTTTCAAGGTGACGCATTGCCTTACGGTAGATAAACGGCTCTGCAACTTCTTGCATGGCGATGGCCGACTGAACCCGCGTTGGAATTCCAAGTTGCTCAAGCGCATTTTGTAAGGCCAAGGCATTAATGACTGTTGCCAACATGCCCATGCAGTCGCCAGCGGAGCGTCCGATGCCGAGTTTCTCGCCCAAGGCACCTCTAAAAATGTTCCCACCTCCGAGGACTACCGCGACTTCTGCGCCGAGGTCTCGAATCGATTTTATCTTGTTGGACATCTGTGCAACGATCTCAGGATCAATGCATTGCGAGGTTTCTTTGTTTAAAAGCACCTCTCCGCTCAACTTGAGTAAAACCCTGCGGTATTTGACGCTCATGTGTCCCTTTATTTGTTTGCAGATGGATAGCGGGGAAAATCCCCCTTAAAACATAGGATTATTCAACCAAATCAGGCGTGAAAAGTAAAGATGAATTTTGTACCGCAAAAACGTGCAAGCAGTAGCTACTGCCGAAATTGACGCTCAAACTAACACTGCTGCAATCGCAGGGAAGAATGTTTTTTCATCGCGTTACCTTTCGCGCGATAGCGGAAGTCTTCTTCGGAGCGTTGGCACCGCGAAGAGGTTTCATGTCGGCTCCCCAGGGGTCTCGAAGCTGCAAACGCTTGTCCAGTGCTCGATACACGTCAGGCAAATCAAACGTTTTCAGACATCCTCGGAGCAGAGACGACAGCGGCCATGCATACTGGGGTACACGGGTGATTTGTTCGTAGTCGGGCAGATAATTGATCAGGGTTACGTGTGGTGCCGACGGATGTAGCAGTGCAGCAAAAGCGGCGGTAATCGAGCCTAGCCCTCGCCCCACCAGCCGCACTTCCGTGGCACCGTAAGCGAGTAGAAAATCAAGCGTTTTCATCGTATCAAAAACACGACGCCCCAAGTAGCTTTGGCTGAGCATATCGCCCACAGATGCGTAGAAAAAATCTTGGCCATAAGGCTCTAAGAAACGTGTCGAGCCGCAGGTTCGTGGCTGCGATTGTCCTATGCCACGAGGATCGACGGTAGCGAACCCTGGCTCGCGGGATAAGTCTCGGATGCTCGGAAGGTCACGGACATCGCCATCCGACGAAAGGTGCCCGACATAGAGCGTTACCTTGCCCTTAGGGGGAAGCATCGAATCTTCGGCATCGCCATAGGAGGTCACGAGTGCTTCGATTCCGGGTTCTGTCTCGACCGCATATTGCCTCTGAGCACCGATATCCTCTCCGCCGCATGCACGACGTAGCCTACGGTAGGATGGGGCAGGAAGACCGCGTCGATCCGATGCAATGTTGAGTAGACGACGTGCCTCGGCCGCTACCTGTTCTGTTGAGGGCCGCCCACGCGCCAGCGCGAGCTCCGTTGCGCGTTCGGCCGTAAATTCGAACACCCGGCGGCTCCCAGCTCGGGCGGTCGATCCTCGGGGTGTGGCCCACAGCAATGACTTCTCACTCGTCGCGATGGATCCTTCGGCCGCCACACCAGCCACCCCTGCATGCTTCATGAAGAAACCGTACATTGCCTCCCGGTTTTCGATTGAATAACCATGTACGCTCGGGCCGATGAACAGCTCGGCACTATCGGGGGAGCCGAGAAGGCGATGAACCCGCTCGACATCTGCCGAGGCTATACGGGTGTAGCGGGGGTCAAAAAAGTCCTTGGCCTGACCTAAAATCAGCGTCGGACGAGGCGCATAACACAGGAGCAGATCGGCTTCGTCCAGTCCAGCAGCCAATAGGCCCGGCGGATTTTGCTCGGAGTCGGCTGGATTTTCGTTTTCTAGGTTGCCCAGCCAAGAACTAATGTAGCAACTTGGCGCGGCCCAAGCCAATCTCGGATCAAGAGCCGTGAGATAGGTGGTGAGAGTGCCCCCACCCGAATTACCCGTTACGCCGATACGATTCCGGTCGATTTCGGGACGCGACCAGAGATAGTCCAGTGCACGTATTGCATCCCAGACACGCCACGTTCCAAAAAAATCATCTACCAGCACCATCTGGTTGCCCATCATGTTGTGAGCGGCACAAAGCTCGAGTTTGGGACCGTCTTTTGTTAAGAATTGTTTGCGTTCCCCCTGCTCAATGGGATCGATAACCAACACAACGAAACCTTTGCGGACAAGCCCTATGCAGAAGGTTTGATAAACGGCGCTCATCTTGCCGTCGACGCTATGTCCGCACAGTCCCACTACAGCCGGTGATGCCCGCTGAGGCTGAGCATGATCCGGAAGATAGAGGTTGCCGGTGACCATAAACCCCGGACGACTCTCGAAGCAGACGTTTTCAATCCGATAGCCATCGTAGGTTTGTGAACGCGTCACAAGCGCATTCAATGGCGTTCGTGCCGGGAAGGGTCCAAACGCTTTTCGGACTGCTCGTCGGACTGACTGAACATAGCGCTCGGCGTCATCGCGTGTTTTGAGACCGGCTAGGCGTTTATCCCTTTCACGCATCAGCTCACGTACTCGGCGCTGATAGTCGTTTTGCACCATTTGAGGGAAGCGGTTCAGTAACCGTTTTTTATCTTCTTTTGATATTGGTTTTTTCATCGTTCAATTCCTTTCTTGATTTCCAAAGCGTGTTTAAGTTCTGACTTCGGTATCTTCTCGGCTTTCTTCAGACACCCCAAGAGGATGTGGATGCATGATCTGATCGTATGCGGCTTACCTGTTCGACTTGTCAGACCCGCTCGGTCTTTACTGAGGCATTAACTCTCAAATTCGTGTTGAATCTCATCTTCTTCGATCGTGACTACCGCGTTGTCGACAGGCCCCGCTCGGAGGCGTTCGGCCAGCGCCGTATGCCGTTCGGGCGTGCTGTTGTTGCGGATGGCAATCGAAACGGCTTTGGATGATCCAATGACGCAGACGAGTTTTCGACCGCGAGTAATGCCGGTGTAGAGGAGGTTTCGTTGAAGTAATTTAAAATGCTGCGTGGCGATCAGGATCACGACGGCGGGATATTCGCTACCTTGTGATTTGTGAATGGAGATGGCGTAGGCGTGCACCAGTTCATCGAGATCGCTGAAATCGTATTTGACCGTTCGTCCATCAAAATCCGCTTCGAGAACCGAGGCTTGTACATCGAGTGATTTTACGGAACCGAGATCACCGTTGAAGACCTCCTTGTCGTAATTATTGTGAATCTGCATGACGCGGTCGCCGACGCGGTAGTTGCGCCCCATTCGCTGCACTGAGACACCGCTGGGATTGAGCGCCTCCTGGAGGACGAGATTTAAATTGTCGGCCCCGAGCGA
Source organism: uncultured Lentisphaerales bacterium (assembly GCA_964618405.1). Classification (GTDB taxonomy): domain Bacteria; phylum Verrucomicrobiota; class Kiritimatiellia; order RFP12; family UBA3636; genus JBBQIY01. The sequence continues at coordinate 1,897 of CAZUAY010000145.1, read as the reverse complement.
ATTCTTGCGCATCGGCGTGAGTACCTGGATATCGTCAAGCGAGGACATGCCAAATTTAAGCGGAATGCGGTGCTTGACCAGTTCGACAACGGTTTTAACGATTTGATCCGGATCTTCGCAGGGAACGAAAAAGAAGTCGCTATCCTTATCCGCATTCTTTTCAAACTTCTCGCCGGAATTGACAAGATGTGCGTTGCGGATAATGCCGCCACCCGTCTTCTGTCGGAAGATCACGTCTAATTTTGTGCAGGGCACTTCACCTGACGTGATAATGTCACGAAGGACATTGCCAGGCCCTACGCTTGGCAATTGATCGATGTCGCCGACAAAGACCAGCGTTGACGCGGGTCGTATGGCCGCGAGGAGGTCACTGGCGAGTTCGATGTCGATCATTGAGGTCTCGTCGACGATGTACACGTCGGCGTCGAGCTGATTTTCGGCTGTGAATTCAAACTTTTTTGTCTGCGGCTGGTATTTCAACAAGCGGTGGATGGTCTGGGCTTCGCGTCCCGTGGATTCTGCCATCCGCCTTGCCGCACGGCCTGTGGGTGCCACCAAGCGCACGTCCAGCCGTTTTGCGCACCAGATATCGCACAGGGCCTTGATAATCGTTGTCTTGCCCACGCCGGGACCGCCTGTCACGACCGACACCTTTGAGACTAAAGCCATCTTGAGTGCGGCGACTTGCTTAGGGGAAAGCGAAATAGAGAGCTTCTTCATCGCCCAATCAACTGCAGCGTCTGGAATGACCTGCTTGAATGACGAACGGGTGTCAAGCATGGCAAGGATCCGTCTCGCTACGCCTATCTCTGCAAGATACAGCTTGCGGATATAAATGCGCGTCCCGTCGCGGATCAGGTGCCCCAGTTCGATTTCGTCACGCATGGCATCGGCAAGGATGTCGACGCTGACGCTGACCAGTCTTTCGGCATTGAGGATTAACTCGGGTTCATGGCAAAAGCAGTGTCCTTCATCCGCGAGCGTTTCAAGCGTGTAAAAAAGTCCTGCTCGAGCGCGGAGCGGTGAATTTCGATCGATGCCCACCTTCATAGCGATCGCATCGGCCTTCAGAAACCCGATGCCCCAGATGTCGGTACAGAGTCGATAGGGGTTCTTTTTCACGATGGCGATCGTGTTGTCGCCGTAGATTCTGAAAATTTTGGAAGCTTGTGCCGTGCCCACGCCATTGGCTTGCAGGAAGATCATGGCGTCGCGTATCCCGTGTTGCGCATCCCACGACTCCTTGATCTTACGTTTACGATCCGCGCCGATGCCAGGCACCTCCAACAAGCGTCCTGAATTCTTATCAATGACCTCTAGAGTCTCTGCGCCAAAATGGTCGACGATTTTCTTGGCGTAAACTTTGCCGACGCCTCGGATCATGCCACTCGCGAGATAGCGTTGGATGCCATCAATGGATGTCGGCACAATGCACGCGATGGAATCGGCATTGAATTGTAGCCCATGCTGCGGATGTCGTATCCATTTGCCTTTGGCGCGAATTTCTTCGCCATCCCACAGCGTTGAGCATTTTCCGACTACGACAGAAGTATCAGATCCAAAGTCCGGTTGGTTGGCGACCTTGAGGTTAAAGACGAAATAGCCCGTCTCATCGTTTCGGTAAACGATGGACTCTACAGACCCAGTAATTTCTTCCTGCTCCGGAATGGGGCCATTCGGAACAGCTTTTTTGGAATGTTTACGGTATATCATTTTCGTTAAAGTCGGCACCCTTTCGACCATGCCTATCATTATATTGTCATAGGAAGATAAATGCCACTCAAAAAAAGAAGGTGCGAGCGAGAAGTAGCGAGTTGCGAGTTGTGAGTTGCGAGTTGTGACATGTAGCCGCGATCGGTGATCGCGGACGATTCCGGCCTCACCGAGGCCAGCCACA
>CAZUAY010000144.1:0-9961 GCA_964618405.1 uncultured Lentisphaerales bacterium | reverse complement strand
CCCAAGGATCACCGTTATACTTCGGCAATCCGGATGCCCCCCCGTGAACGGTTACTTTCCTGATAACCGTTCACGGCTTTTGTTTGGTATCTCAAAAACCCAGCCGCCGTATGCGAATTCTTGATTGGGTTTTTTCAACCTAATTCAAAAAAGCGAACAAGGTAGCGTCATCTCTCAAAAAAAGCAAGCACTAAAGCGCCTAAAACCGCCCCTAAAACCGCGAAATTCGGGCATCACTCTGCGCCACCGAAGAAACCATCATTGATCCAAATGGGTTGGTATCCCTGGTCCAACACATAACGGAAGGCCGTTGCATAACGGTCATAAACGTCTGGGACAAAGTTAAAGTAGAATGGCCACCAATATTGCTCATGCCCAGCGATATTAAGCAAATGGCCTCGGGCGGGAGAGTCGGTTCGTTCACGGATATTCTTGACTGTTGTATTGACAGGATCATGTTCGCGAGTGCCGGTTGATGCGCTATAAAAGATGAGTCCACTTTCAAAATCCATCCAGCCCTGATGGTCACACAAAAAATTGAGAACGTCGTCGGGCAGATGATACGTGCAAATTTTGTCTGTTGTTTCGTCAGGCCTTCTGCTGCTCGTCGGCAGCATTTTAACACCGCGGTCAGCCAAGACGTTATAACAGTTAGGCCGAAGGTCTGCCCAGTGAATCTGCAAGCCTGTGCTGTAGGCCGATCCTGCGATCCGTTTCAACTGCCCGGCAACCAGATCGAAATCCGCAGCGAGTTTCTCGGGAGTGGCATCCTCGTACGGCTTGTCCGGAAACTCGTTCTCCGAATGGAATGCTAGTCGGAGCCAGGTAGCATTGTCCTCGAACTCGGCTTTATAGGTGGTCGGGAACATCGACAGGCTGAAATCACGCTCTGGTGTCGTATTAAAGCAGTTTAAGTTGATCTTGGCACCGAAACGTCGGTGCAATTCGCGGAGTTTTGCGAGATAGAAACAATCGAAGAGGCTTTTATAGCGGTTCTGGACGATATCCCGGAAAAAGAAACTGTGGTCATCGATATAGCAACTGAAACGCGGAGTTGAGTTTTTAGCCCAGACTGGGCGGGTGCGGATAACCCGGCGCTTGCCGCCGATCATGGCCTGAGCTCTGATTTCCGTGACCCGGTCGGGCAGCCGGGCAACGCCTCGGAACATGCCGTTATCGACCGTTACAGGAATTGTTCTACCTTCGCTTGTGAAGAGTTCCGGTTTCACGCCGGGCGGCACGACTCCGGAAACCTCGATTTTAAGCATCCGTTTTCCATCTGGTCCTGTCTCTGTTCCCAGAACAGGAAGTCCACTTTGCTCGTGAATGATACCGCCGTCGAATGGTTCTATGAAATAAAAATCTTTGGATGGATGCGATAAGAATTCTTCGTTTTTCGACAGGCTGGTCGGGACAGGGTTCGCCAAAGAATCAATAGAAATTCGCTGTGAAGTTTCTTTTGCTTTCATCGTTTCTCCTCTAGAATTTTCGCTTATTCGATATGACATAAAGATTAGCTTCTCCTCGCATGAAAAGCAAGCTTTGCTAAAAACTCAATTTACTCGATAACTCAGAAAATGCTACACTACTTGCATAAGCTGAGAGCTTGGCTGGTTATTGAGCTCAACAAAACGTAGTGAAGGTATCGAATCATGGGAACAGAAACCAAACTGCCGCAATTGAAAATGAAAATCCTTAACCTGAGTCATCTGGAGGAACTTCAGGTGCCGGCAGGTTTTCAGTGCCGCCATTATCGGGAAGGTGATCAGGAGATCTGGAATGAAGTGATCGACCTGTCATTTGAACGGAAAAAAGGCCAGTCGAATTTTGCCAAGGAGATGGCGGGAGATCAACACTTTCGTCCAGAGAGAGTTTGGTTTATTCTTGCTGATGATGGACGGGGCGCAGCCACAGCTTCGTGCTGGGCTTCACAGGATGCGAAGCAAGGTGTTGTTCACATGGTGGGAGCGCATCCCAGTTTTACAGGAAAAAAGCTGGGCTATCTTGTTTCCCTAGCGGTTCTTCATCAGGCTGTCCGAGAAGGATTCACGTCTATGACGCTGTTAACAGATGATTGGCGGCGTGCGGCCATCATCACATATCTCAGGCTTGGGTTTCAGCCAGTTGTGTCCGATGAAAGCCATCCCGAGCGCTGGATTAAGGTGCTTGAGGAGTTAAACTGGCCAGAGCGATTCGAGCCTATTCTGAATATCCGCAGAGGAAGCGAAAGGCTGACGCCTTTCTTAGAGGGAGTAGGGCGAAGTTCCCTAAAGTTGCCGGAGGCAATCCCTGATGGTCTACAGTCTATGGTCAATAGTCCTAAACTTAGCATTGAGTAAGCAGATTGAGTAAGTGTGCGGCAGGCGTTGCTGCCTGCGCCCGTGAACTACAAAAGAAAGCAAAACAAGCATGAGAACTTCAAGAATTGCAATTTTAATAGTGTGTCTTACCTGTCTGACAGCACTCTCCTCAAGCACCGTGTTGCAGATCGCGCAAAACGGTACGACCACCTATCGAATTGTTAAACCGAATCAGCCTACGAGCGTGGATGACTATGCCGTTAAGGTTCTGACGAACGCACTGCACGAGATCACGGGTGTAGCGTTTTCTGTGGTGACACCTGAAGCATATGTGTCGGGCACCCCCGCGATTTTTGTCGGATTGAGTGTGCCGTCCCTCAAACAGATCGGTTCCGATCCGTTATCCGCATTGCAGGACGAGGAGCATATCGTACGCAGCATCGGACAGGATCTCTTTCTGTTCGGGCAGGGCGCACGCGGCAACCTGTACGCGGTGATGGAGTTCCTCGAAAACTCGCTCGGGTGGCGCTGGTATTCGATGTTCAGCGATCCTGTAATGCCCTCGCGTAAAACGCTGACTTTGGAACCGTTCAACCGTAAGCGAGGCTTTTCTTTTGGATACCGCGAAGATGCTCCTTACTTCAACGAAAACTTCTATTATCAGCAGGGCGTCAACCTGACCTATCGCTGGAAGCAATCCCATTCCGATTGGGAACAGATACAGGAGCGGGGCATTATGTCTGCACTGCGGGGTAGGGACGGCATCGCTGGTGCTCACACCATCCATTGTTTTATTCCACCCAAGCCGGACACGCACCAGTGGGAACCGTACGTCTGGATTACGAAAAAGGACTACTTCGAGACGAATCCAGAGTTCTTCACGATGACTGAGTCCGGCGTTCGTACGCCAGGCCGACAACTCTGTTTCAGCAACCGGGCACTGAGGGATGAGCTGACTCGACGCGTTCTCGGGCAAATTGAACGCGAAGAAGAACAGACGCTCATCACTGTCGGCGCGATGGACACCGGCGGTGCGTTTTGCCACTGTCCAGAATGCAAAAAACTGGAGCAGAAATATGATGCGCCCGGTGGGCCCTACTTCGATTACCTGCTGGAGTTGTCTGCCTTCTTGAAAGAAAAGCACCCAGAGGTTCTGCTCAAAGGAGTAGCCTACCGTCGCGATCAGTCTCAAAAACCGCCAACATTGGAAAGTGGCCAGCACTTCCCTGACAACTTTGTGATCGTCTTTGCCCCGATCGAAGATCCGTACTTAGGCGACTGGAGTCAATCTGACCCGGGTATGCAAGAAACCTATCGCGACCTGCAGGGCTGGGGCAAAATCGCCTCGCACGTCTGGGTGTACTACTACCCCAACCCGTATGGGTCGGGTCAGGTCATGCCGCTCGGTAACGTGGATCGGCTGATCATCGCCATGCGGCTGATGTACAAAGCGGGGGCTCGTGGGATGTACCTAGAACACGCATCAGGGGTTCTCGAAGGAGCCAACTTCACCGAACTGCTCGGATACCTCTTTCTCAAGCTCAGTCAGGACATCACCTGCGATACGGATGCGATCATTCGGGAGTTCACCGACCATCAATATGGCCCCGCAGGAGCACTCGTGCGAACGTATCTGGAGGAGTTGGAGCAGGGACGAAAGGCTATCAAGGAAATGCCTCGTGGGGTAACGTATTCCTCAAATGCGTATTCCGAAGAACTCTGGCCCTACCTGACGCCGGAGAACATCTTCCGCTGGCAGGGCTATTTCGATCAGATGGAGATACAGTGTAAAGCGCTTTCATTTGAACTGGCGAACGTGCAGCGACTACGGCGTAACCTCGACTTTGCCACCTTGTTTCGGTGGTTCGACCTGACAGCGGCTTACCCGGATTACTTTGCTGATTACAAGATTTATTCCGCACGAATCAAAGCCGTCAATGAAGCCAAGCGTGCAGACCTCGTTTCGCAACCACGGCCACTGGGCGAACGAATCGTGTCGGTCTTCGAGAGTCGGATTCGAGGCGGCGGTGAGAAGCCCTTGCCAGCCGAGTTCGATGGAATCGACCGCTTGCGCATACGAACGTTCATGCCGGCGATGCATGCCAACAATGCGTCCGCACAAGGCTACTTCGACGACCCAGACGCAGCCTTTGGATTTGCTCCGTCAGTGCACACGCCGGAGCTTCCGTTCAATTTCGGTCTTTACCAAAGTGATACAAAAAAACACGGCATTCGACGCTCCATCGAAAAAGACGAGATCACGCCCAACGTCTACCGACTTTACAAGCTAGGCCGGATTGTCTTGTCACCGCAGTCTCAAATTTGGTTTTCTTCGAAAAGCTGGTCGACGAAATTAGAGCTTGCCGATCTGTGGGAGCCGGGAGACCCGAACGAATGGGATGCATACGCCTCGATCAAGTTCCAGGGACCGCTCTACGGAGGCGAACCAGTTCAAGGGCTACGAGCGGGCGAGGTGGACTTGGTGTTGATCGATCGTGTGATCTTGGTCAAGCACGAGGATACTCGCTGAGGTCACGGCGCTCTGTCTCTGACGCTACCCTCGCAATATTGATCGGGTGCCAGTACGGCATATAAGACTTCTTACTCGCTAGACGTTATCCGAAAAGGTTTCTGAGTCTTTTGCACTCTCAATTTCCAACAGCCAACACTCAAATCAAATTTCCAAGTGGGGAACTTCGGTCAGGCTGTCTATGATCTTATGATATTATCGTAAATTTCGCGTGCGGTCATTCATTTGGACATTGGACATTCCTTGTTGGCTATTGAATATTCCATCTCTTCCATAGTTTAAACCCTTTTCGGATGGGGTCTCGCTACGTAACGCCCTCCACTTCAGAGTTGCGCAAGGATCCGCTTCACGGCCGCCTCAAAAATCGCTTCCCACGCGGGTGCCAGCAGGCATTCCGTCACTTCGTATCCGCCGCGAGAGTAGTAGGATGCCGGAGGGGCATAGTGCAGGTAGCCGTTCGCGATTGAGACGACGAATGTCGGTTGAATCGGGGAGGCTTTTTTGAGTTTCAAAACAGTTTCTGCAAGTAGCTCCATCGGAGCAATAATTAAAGCGCAATCACCAATCCGGAGACCCTGAATCTCGGCAGGGACGGTGGTTCCACCCAGATCGGCGATAATTTCTTGGTGGCGTTCCAGCGTGGCGATGTTTTCTTCGTTGAGAGCCATGCGTTCCATTCGTGCCATGCTATCGAGATACTTTGCCACAGCGCGCTTATTGCGAGCATCCATCATGCGAAGACTGGAATCCCCAGAAGCCTCTGCATGCAGGTATCGATACGCCCAATGCGATGGATAGTCGGCGTGCAGACTCTGCTGCAAATAAAGTGGCAGAAAGGCCTTGAAGTTCAGAGAGGTATAGCGCAGTCCTTCCAGAAGTTCCGCCTGTTCCCTCCTCAATGCGGCGATCACCTCTGGAATGTCGGTTCGTAACGGGAAGTGGAGATGCTCGCATACGACGCGGAGCTTCGTACATCCAGGTGCGAGGGTGCGGTATCCGCGCAAGACGCTTTGGCCTAATCGGGTGCCAAAGTCCCGCGAACTGCGAGGATGACCTGTATCGCACTTGGAGACCTCGGCAGCATCGCCACCGGCACCTTGCAGAAAGAATGCCATGACTCCGCCACCGATGTTTTCCTCTAAATAGTTTAATGTGACGCCGACGTGATCAGCACTAATGCGACCCGGCTTGCCTTCGGGAGGGCCCAGCAGAAGATGCGTACCGAAGTTGTAGACGATTGCGAGAGGCGACCCGTCCAGCCGATCGAGTCGCAGAATTCCAATCTCAGAATCAATCGGGCGCAAGCTTTCCACCTCGTCATCCTGTGGAGGCGGATTGCAGCTCCTGAGCGTGTAATCTGTGCCGTCTTTCATGCGCATCGTTCGATTGAACGTCAGGGTGTCTTCCTTGCCGGAGCCGACGGCGAGCGTCACCGGCACCCGGTCTCGCAAAGCCTGTGCGACCGCAGCCAGACAGCGTTCAATCTGCGCGTCGTCGTCGCAAAGCATCCGTGGCACGCCGTGCGTATGTGAAGCACAGGCGCTGACGTTGCTGCCGGGAATTTTAAAGTCCTGCTCAATGCGCTCACGTAAGCGCGGCAGAAATTCGTCAGCACTGTCGCTGAGAATATTCTGGCTGATGGTGCGGGCGCCGATCGCGGTGACATCTAAGGTAAGCAATACGATCCTTTCGCTCCCGTTTTCTAGCACTAAGGCGCGGACAAACAGCGGATCGCTGACCTCCAGTTTTAGGCCCAACAACTCGGGCGGGAGATGCTTCTTGCTCTTTTCATCGAGCATCGCATCCAACGTCAAATCCTCTCGGCATGTAATCTCGACCTTAGCGATTCCTGCCTTTAAAGTTGTCTGCATGCGTGTGTCCTTTTGTTTGATCCTGCCGCCTCACCCCACAAGATTTTAGTGGCATTGCCACCGAGCATCTTATCGATATCAGCGGACGATACTTTTAAAGCACGAATGATTTCCAGAGCGAACCGCATCTGCATCGGACCCTGCAACGGCACATCGGTGCCAAAAACGATATGATCCGGGCCCAGCAATTCAAACATCCGTTCCATCACCCCAGGATAAACGTACATGAGTGTGTGGGCTGTATCGACATAAACATTGTTGAGACCGCGTGCCGCCACCTTTTCAAGTCCGCTGAGATTGGGGAAATAGGGATAATTCGGATTCTGAAAGACGCCAGCCAGATGCGCCATGACGATCGTGGTCTGGGGATGGCGTTCTGCAAAGTCAACGACGGCACCGGCATCGGAAAATCCCGTGCCCGGCATGCAAGACACATGAAAGAGCATGAGGGGTACACGTTCCGCTACACAATCCAGAAATGCGGCGGCCGCTTGTGACCGTACGTCATAACCGTGGTAATCGGGGTGCACTTTAACGCCGATAAACTTCGGGTTTCCCGACAGGAGGCTTAGATCTTCCATCGTCTCAGGAAACATCGGATTCACGGTTACATAGCCGAGCAGTCGAGTTGTCTGTTCCAACGCATTCGCCAACTCTCGGTTACCCTCGCAGGTATCGTACATGATTGCTCGCGCCGACGACACGCACAGATAATCGACCCCTGTCTGGACTGCATAGTTTTCCACTTGCGCAGCGTCAGCCTTCCAGAACGGGGCAAAGTTAATGTTGCCGATGTGTCCGTGAATGTCAATGATCATACTGACCTAATTTTCCTTTACAGGTAGCGGTTCTGTCTCACGCCGCAATGAGGTTAGCACTTCTGCCGCTCCGTTGGTGATGATCACCGCGTCTTCCCAACGGAATCCTTGCTTGTCGTCTGCCAGAAACACATCGACATTAAAGGTCATGTTTTCTTCAAGATTAAATTTGGAGGAGCTCTCAATGAAGGGATATTCGCATTCCATCTGTCCGCACCCATGAGCGGGGCCGTAGAGGATCGTCTCACCGTACCCACGCTGTCGAATAAATCCATGCACCTGACGTGCAACGTCGGCTGCGGGTGTGCCACCGCGCAGCAGATCGATTGTCATCAGCTCAGCATCACGTCCCACATCCATAAAGCGACGTAGCGCGGTATCGCAGTGACCCAGCACTAAGGGTCGTCCAATGCTTCCGCTGTATCCCGCCACTTTAGCACCAACGCAAACCTGTATCACTTCTCCGCACGCAATTTTTCGATGTGTGGGACGGCTGATCGCCTGCCTCGAGTTCGGTCCACTGCAACACCATACCGGATACCCGGTGGACTCAGCTCCGTTTTGCAACATAGCCGCTGTTGCCAACGCGGCCACCTGAACCTCGGTTAGGCCAGGCCGAATTTCATCGAGAATTGCCTGCAACCCAATCTCTGAAAGCGTTGCTGCTGCGCGAAGACAGGCGAGTTCTCCGGGGGTTTTAACGATCATAATCGATCGTACGATCTCATCGGCGTTTACAATTTCTTTTCCGTCAAACCCGGCATCGAGGTTGGTGCGGATGGCGTGCGGAAACATGTGCCAGCCTGCGATCCCCAAGCGAGAAAACCCCTTACCGCCAACTACATCGGCCCAGGTTGGCAGTTTGGATCCCGGATAATCAGGTTGTGATGACTCCCGGAAATCCATCACTTGCACGATGTCCGGGATCTTGGTGCGCCCTCGAGCGAATGTCAAGCTCTCGGGGCCGATAACCAACGTTGGCTTTCCCTCTACCGGAATCAGGACGGCCGCCGTTTCAAAGCTCGGCCAATAATCGGAAAAGAAACGGACATACGCAGGCTCCGACTCGGTTGAGAATGCCAGCAGCGCATCTAGGCCTTGCTTAGCCATTGCCTTCTGGATACGCGTTATTCGATCTGCGAACTCTTGGTCACGAATAAACACGGGTTCCACTTGGTTAATCTTTGGCATCATTATTTTCCTTTTTAGCGTTTTAAGTCACCGTGTTCCGCAATCCATTTCTTTGCATATTCTACTGCAGCGAGATTCTTGTTACAAAGCGGTGTGCAATGAAAAATCATTCCGTCAATCTGCTTCTCTTTATAAAGTTTTAGAGCAAAATCGAGCTGTTTCACCATGAAGCTTACATCCAGCTCCTTCTTGCCGCCAAAATCCCACATGTAGATGCCGAGTCGTGTCGGCTTATCAGGCACCAGGGAACGGTATTTCTTGAAATTTTCCTCGATCTTCTCGATGTTAGCCCCAGACCATATCCAGAGAGAAACCGTGTCGACATATTTCATATAGGGTTTGATCGCCGGGCAGAGCAGGTGGGTATACAAAACGATTGCCAGATTGAGGCGCCGTTTGTAAGCCAGTGTCTCATCATAGAGCTGCTTGAGTGCCTCGAGGGAAAGCACGGCTGGTGCAGGTACCGTCTCGGAATCTCTATCAAAATCAGGCTTTTCATGAAACCTGAAAAAGTCATCAAGATAATAACCTGTCAGGTTGGGCGTCGTGTCACGCAGCCCGAAAACGTATTCTTTTAGGCGCGGATACGAATTGCCGGCGCCCATAGAAATGGTCCAAGCAATTCGCTTCACGTTCTGGAACTGCCGATTGTATTCATCATCACCTACTTGGGTGCGGATTACACAAACGTTGGGGATACCCATGTATTGAATGCCATCGGCCATGCTAATCGGAGGACTCCCGGGAATGTTGTAGGGTTCAATCGCGTCCGGTCCATCAAAAACCCCCGAGTCATGCCCCCACATCCAAAGATGATCCCGGAGCGTGTTATCGTTAACTGTTGTATTCATAATATGACTTTGACTTAGAATCAATTTCCTTTTTTAAACATGAGCGCGCCTTGCTTGTATTGGGTCAACTTAGAAATCAGCCCATCGATGGTTAGAAGCTTTTGAGGGGTTACGATCACAAATTTCCATATCGTTGAAAGGTTAGTTTTTCCTTTCGAAAAAAGCAAGCACTAAAAATGTTTTAGATGTAATCGATCAGCCATCGGGGAGGGGGGTGATAATATTTTGCGAGGTGACGCCAGAGATCTGCTCTGCTGTGCTATCAACCCAGTTGTCGCAATAAGCGCGGTGCGGTTTTAAACCCTGAAATTGAATTTGTGGAAGAGTCTACACCATGACACGACTCGGTAGACAATGCGGTCATTCAGACAAGGAGCCGATGTGACACAGGCATTCCTGC
>CAZUAY010000143.1:0-10012 GCA_964618405.1 uncultured Lentisphaerales bacterium | reverse complement strand
GAGTTATAGGCAAGATGCCTGTTCTCCCAGTAGTAATCGGTCAGTGACGGGGGGGGGCCCCCCGTTGACTGCCCGATTACAGTCGCGAGTCGCGAGTGGTGAGCATTACCTCAGATTTTTCACGCTGCTTTAGACCGGCACATAATTGAAATCCATGCTGCGAGCCGCCCGAACCTCATCCGGCCGGCTGACTCGGGTCGTCACCGGGGCTGCATTGAGCGATGCCGGATCCGACTGTGCCGCTGCGGCAATGGATTTCATGGCCTGGATAAAGGAATCCAGTGTCTCTTTGCTTTCGGTTTCGGTCGGTTCTATCATCATCGCCTCTTTGACGATCATCGGGAAGTAGACGGTTGGGGGATGGAACCCTCGGTCGATCAGCGCTTTGGCAATGTCAAGCGCATGCACGCCATGCTTAACCTGCCGGGTCGCCGAAAGAACAAACTCATGCATGCATCTCCGGTCATACGGCAAATCAAAATCATCTTTTAGCAGCGTCATGACGTAATTCGCATTGAGCACCGCGTTCCGGCTGGCCTCATTCAGCCCCTCTTTTCCGAGGCTGAGAATATAGACGTAGGCCTTTAAGCAGACCAGAAAACTGCCATAGAAAGGTGCAACACATCCGATTGATTTCGGGAAATCGTACTTCAGCGAAAACGTGTCGTCCTGCCGTTTAACAATGCGCGAGATCGGAAGATAATCCACCAGATTCTCCCGGACACAGACCGGGCCGGCACCCGGCCCGCCGCCTCCATGGGGAGTTGCAAATGTTTTATGCAGATTGATGTGCATCACATCAATCCCAGCATCACCCGGACGGAACTCGCCGAGCACTGCGTTCAGGTTGGCGCCGTCGTAATAGACAAGCGCATCGTGTCGGTGCGCAATCTCAACCACTTTGTCGATATCACTGTTAAAAATCCCCAGTGTGTTGGGATTGGTGAGCATGATACCCGCAGTTTTCTCACTCACCATCGCTTCAAGTGCTTTGATATCCAGCATGCCGGTCGTTTGGTCGGTAGGAACTGGCCTTGTCACAAAGCCGGCGATCGCGGCGCTCGCGGGATTGGTGCCGTGCGCTTCATCGGGAATGAGGATCTCTTTCCTGTCCGTGTTGCCCTTGTCTTTGTGGTAAGCGGCAATCAGCATCATGCCGGTCAATTCACCATTCGCACCCGCAAGCGGCTGGAGCGTACAGGCCGCCATTCCCGAGATCTCGCAGAGAAGGCTCTCCAGCTCATAAAGAACGTGGAGCGCCCCCTGCGTCAGCGTGTCGCCATGCCGCAACTGCGGCAGAAAAGGATGGAGTCCCGCAAAACCCTCGAATGCAGCCACCTTTTCACAAATCTTGGGATTATACTTCATCGTGCATGAGCCGAGCGGATAGAATCCGCTGTCGACACCGAAGTTCCTGTTCGAAAGGTGGGTGAAATGGCGCATCACATCCAGTTCGGAAAGTTCAGGCAGCTCCGCCGGCTGCGCTCTCAGATATTTATCGGCGATCGTGAGCTTCGTTGCAACACCCGTCTCGGGCTGTGGCAGCGTGACCCCTCTTCGGCCTTTGACGGACTTGTCAAATATGATCTTCATAATACACGCTCCAAATTTTCGGCGAATTTGCAAATCTCGGACTCGGTCCGCAACTCAGTCACAGCCACCAGCAGGTAATTTTCCATTCCTGGATAGAACCGCCCGAGCGGCAACCCCGGCGCAATACCTTTTTCCAACAGCGCGCCGACAACCTCGCCGGCATCTTTCGGAAGCACTACGGTGAACTCGTTGAATGTCGGGCCGCCCTCCATCACGGTGACGCCCGGTATCTGCTTGAACCGGCTCTTGGCAAACTCAGCTTTCGCATGACACAGCGCGGCTAGCTCCCTCAGCCCCTCTCGACCCATCAGGCTCATGTAGACATGAGCCCGCAGGGCGCACAGCGCCTGATTGGTGCAGATGTTGGAGAGGGCCTTGTCCCGCCGGATATGCTGTTCGCGCGCCTGTAGCGTCAGAACAAAACATTCTTTCCCGTTGCGGTCAACGGTCCGACCGACAAGACGACCCGGCATCTTCCGGACAAGACTTTTTGTGGTTGCCATAAAACCGAGATACGGTCCGCCGAACGACAGTGGGATGCCGAGCGGTTGTCCCTCACCGGTGACAATATCCACACCCATCTCACCCGGTGTTTTAAGCAAGGCCATGGCGATGGGGTAAACCGACTGAATCACCAGAATCCCACGCTTGTGACATTCCTCAACGATGTCGCTGTGATCATCCACAACACCGAAGAAGTTGGGATTCTGGAGAATAACCGCCGCCGTCTGGTCGCAAAGTGCCGCCTTAATAGCATCCCGATCCGCTTGCCCAGGCGTGACCGGGATTTGGGTTAGTGTGACATCAAGATTGGCTGTATAGGTGTTCAGCATCTTGCAATACACCGGATTAACTCCGCCGTCAATAACGATCTGATCGCGGCCAGTTGCGTTCAGCGCCATTTGACAGGCCTCGTAAAGTGCCGTGCCGCCGTCATAAACCGAGGCGTTGGAGACCTCCATTTCCGTCAACCGACAGATCTGCGATTGATACTCATAAATCGCCTGCAGGGTGCCCTGCGAAATCTCCGGTTGATAGGGGGTGTAGGCCGTGTAGAACTCGCTCCTCATGGTCGCAGCATCCACGGCGGCCGGAATGAAATGCTCATAAAAACCGCCACCCAAAAAACAGGTCAAATTCGAGGCGTTCTTGCCCGCAAGTTGCTTGAGGTGGCTGTACACTTCAATCTCGCTCATCGCATCCGGCAGGTTAAACGACCTCGCTTTGAGCCTCTCCGGGATAACCTTGAACAACTCTTCCATCGAAGAAACGCCGCATGCCTCCAGCATCTCGCGCTGCTGTTCCGCTGTGTTGGAAATATAACTCATTGCTATTCTCCTGCAATCACATCATACGCATCTCCATCCAACAGGGCAGCGATCTGCGCTTGATTGATATGCTTCAGCTTCAAAATCCAGCCTTTGCCATAAGGATCCTCGTTCACGAGTTCAGGCGCAGCGGCAATTTCGGCATTGACTTCAGCCACCTCTCCATCGATCGGCGCATAGATTTCACTAGCCGTCTTAAAGGATTCAATAACGGAGCACTCCTCGCCCTGTTTCAGTTGTTTGCCAACTGCCGCCGGGTCGACAAAAGTTATGTCTCCCAGTTCTTTTTGGGCATGGTCGCTGATACCCACAGTGGCGATGTCGCCCTCTACCTTAATCCACTCATGCGTCTTGGTGTATTTTCTGTCATTCGGTGTCATCGTTGCTCTCCTTTAAGCGGTCAAAAAATCGTTAATCTTAGCTCTGCCTGTGGCACTGCCGTAAAACGGAAGACTCACCACCTTTCCATCCAGTTCATATCGCGGGCTTTTGAGCTTAAGCGGCGTACCGGGTTCACTCAACGAAACCGCCACATAGCCGAGAGCAATGGCATAGCCCAGCGACGGGGATAAACTGCCGCTGGTCACGATACCGACCCTCTCTCCCGAACCATCCAGAATCTCATCGCCTTGACGCGCTGCCCTGCGGCCCGGAATCTCTATCCCGACCAGCGTTGAGCGGCGCAACGAACGGTCGTTCACGACCCCACTGCCGATGAAATCTTTTTTGTCCGACAAAGACCGATCAAAGCCGGACTCCCCGGCATTGCGCTCTGTATTCAGCTCATGCCCATAAAGCGGCATCCCCATCTCCAGCCGCAGCGTATCTCGTGCTCCCAGACCTGCCGGAATCGCGCCCAGCTCCATACACGCATACCAGAACTTCTGTGCCAGCTCCGGGCTGATATAGATCTCGAAACCGATCTCGCCCGTGTACCCCGTCCGACTGATAATCATAGGCTGGTCATGATAGTCGTTATGCATGAAGCGGAAAAATTTTAGTTCGCTGATCGATTCTTTCAAGAGCTGCTGGATAATCCGGGGTGAGCCCGGTCCCTGCAGGTCAATCTTGGCGATGAGGCTGCTCTGATCCTCAAGTTGGGTATCTGCCGAGAGATGATTTTTGATCCAGAGAAAATCGTTCGCTTTCGTCCCAGCGTTGACGACCAGCATGAACTCAGCGCCGCCCAACCGGTAAACGAGGAGGTCGTCGATCACCCCTCCCGCGGGATTGCACATCATGCCGTAACGGCACTGGCCGACCGTCATCGACTCCACGTCGCAACTGACCAACTTTTCGAGATCCTTGAGCGCAGACGGTCCTGTCACCCTAAATTCACCCATGTGATCCGTGTCAAAAAGAACCGCCCCTTCCCGGCACGCCTGATGTTCCTTGGGTATCCCAGAATACTGGATCGGCATCAGATAGCCACCAAATTCAGCCATTTTGGCACCGAGTTTTTCATGAAGCGGATATAAGCAGGTTTTTTCCATTGTAACCATCCACAGTGTCAAATTTATACTCAAAAACCCACTCGTCTTGAAGGCAAAGAGGGACTATTGAGCTGAATCAACTTAATTCGGTGTCATTTTATTCTTATCGTTGGAAAAACGCAAGGAGATAATTATTCGAAATCGGTCAGGCACAGGGGCTGTGCCTGACCGATTTCCAGTCATTTGTCTCTCCGCTTACCTCCAATTCCTTCTTGCCGATAAGCCTCGATCGTACGAGCAAGGCCTTCCTTGAGCATAATGTTGGCCTTCCAACCCAACCCATTTAGTAACGAAGAGTCAAGAAACTTACGCGGGGTTCCGTCTGGCTTAGTGGAATCCCATGCGATGTCACAATCGACATCAACCGCCTCACGCACTCGCTCAGCGAGCTGACGAATCGACACCTCCTCGCCTGATCCGACGTTCACCCAGTCGAGCGGATTATCGAGCCCCATCGTGAACAATACGGCATCTGCTAAATCATCGACATGCAAAAACTCACGCAAAGCAGACCCCGTACCCCAAAGCAAAACCGTTCTCGCGTTCGTCACCCTCGCCTCTTCAAATTTCCGAATAAGCGCCGGTAACACGTGCGAATGTTTTGGATGATAGCTATCCCCCGGGCCGTAGAGATTCGTCGGCATGACCGAATGGTAACAGAGCCCGTACTGGTGGCGATAGTACTGACAGAGTTTCATACCCGCAATTTTTGCGATGGCATAACCTTCATTCGAGGGTTCAAGAGTTCCTGTGAGAAGCGAATCCTCACGGATGGGCTGTTCTGCTACGCGTGGGTAGATGCATGAACTGCCCAAAAACATTACGCGAGGGACGCCGACACGGTAACAGGCCTCAATAACGTTCGACGCCAGCATGAGATTCTCGTACATAAACTCTGCCATCTGTGTGCGATTGGCTTCAATACCGCCGACTTTCGCAGCAGCGATAATGACCGAGGTTGGCTCAACCTTGGCGATATAGGCTCGAACTGCGGCCTGATTCAGGCAATCGACCTCTGCCCGGCCTGCAAGCATCGGCGCAGAAAGGCCTCGATCCTTCATCCTTCGCACGACTGCCGAACCCACCATGCCGCGATATCCCAAAACCAATGTCTTATCAAATGTATTGCTCATTACTTCCCTTTCCTAACCAAGCACGGCTGCCGTGCTTCTACTTTTCAAACCGGGGTCTGGGGCGTCCCCACCGGAAACTACTCCCTACGACCTCTCTTGCCCCTATCGCTGTTCCAACATCGCGCGTTGCTGACGCGCCTCGGCCAGATCAGCTTCGACCATCATCCGAACCAGATTCTTAAAACCAACCTTCGGTTCCCAGCCCAGAACTTTCTTTGCCTTCGATGCATCACCCACCAGCGAGGTAACTTCTGTTGGACGCTCATACCGAGGATCATAGCGTACAAACTCACTCCAGTCCAAATCGAGCAACGCAAATGCTTCTTCACAAAACTCTTGAACCGTGTGCGTCTCACCTGTGGCGATGACATAGTCGTCAGGACTCTCCTGCTGCAAAATGCACCACATCGCATCAACATAATCGCTCGCAAAACCCCAGTCGCGCTTGGCTTCTAGATTACCTAGAAATAGCTCGCTCTGAAGGCCAAGCTTGATACGTGCCGCTGCCATGGTGATCTTACGCGTTACGAACGTCGGACCGCGGCGTGGTGATTCGTGGTTAAAGAGAATACCATTCGAAGCATGCATCTCGTAGGCTTCACGATAATTGCGTGTAATCCAATAGGCGTAAAGCTTGGCGCAGGCGTAGGGCGAACGTGGATGAAACGGCGTGGATTCCGTTTGCGGAACTTCGGCCGCTTCACCGTAAAGTTCCGATGAAGATGCTTGATAAAAGCGAACGCCGTGACCGATGCCCGCCTCTCGAATCGCATCAAGGATGCGTACCGTACCCACACCCGTAACATCCGCCGTGTATTCGGGAATGTCAAAAGAAACGCGCACATGGCTCTGGGCGCCCAGATGGTAAATTTCATCTGGGCGAAGCTCATAAAGGAGTTTCGTAAGACGAACGGAATCTGCTAAGTCGCCGTAATGAAGAAAGAGGCGAACTCCCATGATGTGGGGATCTTGATACAGATGGTCGATTCGGTGCGTATTAAAACTAGAAGACCTCCGAATGATCCCATGAACTTCGTACCCCTTCTTAAGCAAAAGTTCTGCAAGATAAGAGCCGTCTTGCCCCGTAATACCCGTAATAAGTGCTTTTTTCATTTCAACTCCTGTTCAAATTGAATTCGTCTTGATACTACTCTTGGGGTCTCAGTTTTACATTGCGTTAAAGCGCAATTATGCATTATAATTTTGCGCAAACAAATGAGAACTATTAGCGTTTTAATGGATTCCGATCTCTCAAGGTCTTTGCGGATTCTCGCCGGCGTTCAGGAGAAGCTCGCAGAGATTCCTGACGTGCGCGTCGTTCCGATTCATTACACGCAGGCAGACACATTAGCGCAGTTGGTCTCCATTGGCAGCGTCGATGGCGTTGTCGGTGCCTTTCTGGGCGATCGGTGGCTTGAAAGCCTCCGTTCGCATCCTATCCCCATGGTCAATGTCGGAACCATCTCCGAGATTCGTTCTATACCCTCTGTAAGCGCGGACTTCTATGCAACAGGGGCGATGGCGGCGCGTTACTTTGCCGAAAGCGAATGGAGTTGCCAAGCCATCGTACACGAACACGGATCCTACGCATCAAAAACAATGTACGAAGGTTTCATCCAGGAATCGCGGTCACGCGACATGACTCCGATACTCCCACCGAGTGGTGCCGTCTTCTCAAAGTCAACGGGCCTCGAAGCGTGGCTTACCTCATTGCCTGAACACACGGGATGCTTTTGCTCTTCGGACTTCATTGCTCGGCAACTCGTGGGTGCCCTAGCAAAAACCCAACGCCGTATTCCGGAGTCTATTGGTATTCTGGGGGTCGGCGACTCCATGCTCGACTCCGCCCTCTCGCCCTGTACGCTCAGCACCATCGTACTACCCGAAAGGGAAATAGGGCTTCGCGCAGCCGGCATGCTGATCGATATGATCGAAAAGCCTAACCGTCTGCCTCCATCCGAATGGATTCCTCCGATTCGAATTATTGTTCGCGAATCCTCAGCCTCCTTCCGATATTCAGATCCCGTACTCAACAAAGCCGTCGCCTACATGGTTGCAAATCTCTTTTTGCCGTGTGGAACCGATACACTGGCGAAGACCTGCGGCGTATCAAAGCGGAGTTTAGAAATGAAATTCAACGCAACCCTCAACACGTCTCCGGCTACTGAATGGAAGCGGCGACGCCACCAAGAAATCTGCCGTCTTCTAACAGAAACCGCCATCCCCATCAAGGACATTGCCACAATTTCAGGACGGGCTGAAGCTCCAAACTTCTGGAACGCCTTCAAAAAGACGGAAGGCATAACCCCTGCAAAATACCGCGAGACGATGCGCAGAGCCGAGCATTGATCGCTTCTCAGGAGCCTATCGGCAATGTCAGGGTGAAGACGGTGCCACGGCCGGGTTCGCTCGTAAAAACGATAGAGCCGCTATACGAATCAACGATGGCTTTGACGAGGCTGAGGCCGAGACCATTACCGGGCACATTGCGGCTGGAGTCTGATCGATAGAATCGCTCAAAAACATGCTGACCGTCCTGCTCTGGTATTCCACAGCCGGTGTCGGCAACGGTCAATAAGACGCTGTCGGTGTCGCTTCGCATACTCAAGGATACGACACCCTTTGCAGGCGTAAATTTGATGGCGTTATCAAGAAGGTTCCCAATGAGCCGCTGGAGCTGCACTTTGTTCCCGACCATCATCAACGGTACCTCAGGGATGTCAACGCGCAAGGTGACGCTCTTGTCGTCTGCAACCGTCGTCAACAGGTCAACGCTTGTGTGGGCGATGGCGGCGAAGTCGAGCTTTTCCTTTTCAATCTTGCTAATATTGAATTCAGTCTGAGTGATTTCGAGCATGGTGTTGATCAAGGTCAACATATTCTCACACTCCTCCGCCACATCACTCGCCAATTCATTGTCCTTCGGGGAGTTGAGCGACATTTCAGCTTGTCCGCGCATGCGAGTAATCGGCGTTCGAAGGTCGTGGGCCATACTGTCGGAAATCATTTTCAGTTCGATCAACAACTTTTCCGTATTATTCGTCATGTCATTAAAGGCATCCGCAAGCTCATTGATCTCGGTGCCTTCAGTACCATGCGCAACACGTTCAGCGTAGTTGCCGCTCTCAATCTTTCGCGCGGCACGGGTCACGCGCAAGATGCCGCTGACAAATCGTCCTGCAAGAAATCTCCCAGAATATACGCTCACGATCAGAGACAAGACGAGCGTCAGGAGAATTGAATACAGAAGGTTGACGATATACTTGTTGAACTGCTTCATGTGCTTACCGATGACGAGAATATTGCCGTCGAAAAGGCGATGGTAGCTTGCAAAGATGGCACCATCTTCATGCGCCAAACGCATGTTTTCTCTGGTGGTGTCCTCCGGAAGCCTAAACGTCGTAAAATGGTCAACGCCAACCGCATTGAATCCTGATTTCGCCAAACATTCCCCCTCCGGCGACAGCAAGAGGAAATACACTTCATTGACGTCCTCTCCGTATGACTCCTCATTGAATTCTTCATCCATGTGGGCTATCCGGTCCTTAACCTCGAACGTTTTTTTCGACACCTCGGCGGGCTGCCCTTTCAACGCAGTGAATTCGTAAACTTGATCTCCCGCAGAACCAAGAGCCGTGGTGACACCCCTAGAATTAATTGCAGCCATCTCGAAAACAAAGTTAGGCTCGATTTCATGAATTTTTCGTAGCATTTTTTGATCCATGCGATCGGAGGAAATTTGCTCTTCATTGACTAAGAACTCTGTTCCCGTCATATACTCATACGTGAATTCGCGAGTAAATACGTGAACTTTTTTTCGGGCATCGCTGGAGACAGAGTGTTGCTGAGCGAAATAGATGACCGTTACGCAAAGAAGCTGCGTGATCATAAACATCCCCACGTAAAAAACCGTGAGGCGTGATTTTAGAGAACCCCAATGCGAAATTTTATTCGATGACATAGCCGAAACCTCTCACGGTGCGTATCAGTTTGCGTTCGTAGGCCTTGTCGATCTTTTCGCGAAGGCGGCAGACACGCGATTCTACAATATTCGTTTGGGTGTCGAAATCATACTCCCACACATGCTCCATGATGGTGGTTCTTGAAACGACACGCCCTTTGTTTCGCATCAAATACTCTAGCAACTGGTATTCGAGCGGTTGAAGGTCGATGCGCACACCGCCTCGATGAACACGCCGAGAAGGAATATCGAGCGTTAAATCTTCAACGGTCAATGTCATCGTTTCCATCGAGGATGCAGATCGGCGCAACAGCGCTTGAACTCGGGCCAGCAGTTCCGTAATCGAAAAAGGCTTGGCGAGATAATCATCGCCGCCCTTTTCAAGACCTTTCACTTTGCTTTCAACCGAATCCATCGCGCTCAGCACAATGATTGGAAATTTCACTCCAGCCTTGCGGATCCCTTCAATGACGCTAAGCCCATCGAGTTTCGGTAACATGATAT
>CAZUAY010000142.1:0-10076 GCA_964618405.1 uncultured Lentisphaerales bacterium | reverse complement strand
GAAGGATCCTGTTGAGCCGCTGAAGTAAGGGAGCAGGGCGTAGGGAGTAGGGAGTAGTTCTCGCTACTCATCACTCGCTACTCGCTACTTCCCCACTATGGCTGGCCTTCTCGGTGCGCCAGAAACTAGCGACTAGCGACTAGCAACTAGCAACTAGCAACTAGCGACTAGCAACTAGCAACTAGCGACTAGCGACTAGCGACTAGCGACTAGCAACTAGCAACTAGCAACTAACCACTCGCGACTTCTCTTCAGGCTTTGTGAACAGCAACCACTTCGCCGATGTAGGCGATGTGATAGTCGTTCGTTGGATAGGAACTGGTGGCGCGCGGATCGAGCAAGGCCTCTGGTGTCATTGGCTGTCGAAAGATCTTACGGCATTCGAGGATCAGATCGGCTTCAGCAAAGGAGGGCGCCGCAACCTTTTCCGATGCCACGGGGCGGAGTCCTGACGCGGCCACTTTGTTGCTATCACGTCCGCTTTTTGATCCAATTAGTGCCAATGCCTTGCGGTATTCCTCCGGGAAGGAGCAGAGCGTGAAGGTGTCATACTTGTCCAGGAACTCTCGCGTATAGCGTTGTGGTCGAACCACGGTTTGCGCCACGGGAAGGTTCCACATCGTTCCGATGAAGCCCCAAGAGACTGTCATGCAGTTCCAGTCGCCATTGGCGAAGTCGCCTGCACTCAGAATCATCCAACGTTTATCGAAATCCGTGAAGGGATGCATGAATAAAGAGGAGAGTTGTAGGTTCATTTGCATAGGTGGTTTCCTTTAGTCTAGTTTCAAAATACGTGCTGCGTTTCCGCCAAGAATCGCCTGTTCTTCGGCATCTGCTAACTCAAGATTTTTGATCTCGTCGATGGCGGTTGCCTGGTCTGACCAGGGCGAATCGCTGCCCATGAGGAACTTGTCTGCACCATGATTTCGGATCATGCGATGAATTTGATCTTGGCTCATGAACTCGCTGGAGAAGGAAGTGTCGAACAGCAGATGCGATCCCACAAGTAGGTTCTCAACGCTATCCCAAGATTTCCAGCCTCCCATGTGCGCAAGCACGGTACGCCCCTTGGGTAGAAGGTCGAGGATGTTGGCGAAATGCTGGGGTGTGCCATGAACAGGCGGTGCGATACCGACATCGATTCCAGCATGGAAAACAACGATAAAACCGAGTTCTCGAATACGTGCGTAGATCGGGAGCATGAAATCGGCATCGACATAAAATTGCTGGTATTCGGGGTGAAGTTTCAGACCTTTAATGCCAGCCTCGGCGAGGCGGTCGAGTTCGTCGCTCCAATCTGCTCCTTGAGGATGGACGCTGCCAAAAGCTATGATGCCCGGTTCATTTCGCTCAATTGCCCACGTGTTGACGGAATGGTTTTGGGAAGGCTTCGTCGCTATTTGCAGCATGACAGAATAGTCAACGCCAGCCTGCTTCATGGAGTTGCGAAGTCCTGCTACAGTTCCGGGGCAAAATGCTTTGATGTTCGCTATCTCGGCCAGCGCGGGAACAACACGTTCAGCCAGGGCATCAGGGAAGCAATGGGTATGAAAGTCGACTATCATTTTCTAGAATTCCACTCCGCGACATAATCCGCAACGGTTTTGATTAGCATGTCAATGCGTGGGCCCGGTCGCACAGCCCACGTTTCGGTGAGGATGTGGACATCGGTCGTTTTGACGGCATTGACGGTGGCCAGATTGCCCCATTGAAACAGTGCATTGAAGACGTCCTCATCACTTCCGCCGATCACCACATCGATGATGATGTCTGGATTCATTTGCACAACACCCTCCAGCGAGATCATGGGGTAGGGAAGCTCTCCCGAATAAGCATTTTTGCCACCCACAAGTTTGACGATCCCTTCATAAAAATTGTTCTTCCCAGCGATGTAGAGTCTATCGAAAGCATTGACATCGCGTCCAGCGCAGACGAGAATGCTCGGTGCTTTCTTGGGCGCATCGGCTTTGACCTTTTCATTCAGAACATTCATGCGCTCCAGCCAGATCTCTGCATTCTGATTTGCATCAAACCGTTCGGCCAAGTCCCAAACGCTTTGGTAGATGTCGTTGAGCGAGGAAGCGGGAACGCCGAGGTGGTTGATCTTTAGCTTCGCCAGTGCAGTATGGATTTTAGATTGCGCTTGTGCATCGGAGAGAATGACGAAGTCTGGCTTGAGGCGAGCGATTGCTTCGATGTTGACATTGCCGAGCGAACCCAGGGCAGGGAGGTTGGTGACGTCGGTCGGATAGTCGCAGTAGTTTGACCTCGCGATGACATGGGTGCCGAGGCCCAGCATAAAGAGCGTTTCGGTAACGGATGGCACAAGCGAGATAATGCGCGGGTGCAGAGCTTTCTCTTGGTGGGGCAGAGTCTTGACTCTGCCACGGCGTTGCTCGGTTTGGACGACGAACACGGTCACAAACAAGACGAGCAGCATGGAGGCGAGAATGAGGGTGGTGAGGCGGGTTCTGTTCATTTTGCGGACGACCAGCGGCGGGATTCTAAAATACGGATCGCAACGAATAAGAAGAAGATCAAGGTCGATACTGCAGCGAAGACGATGCGTGTGTCGGCTGTTCCTCGGGCGAAGTCGGCGACGTTAAGAGCTTTGATGAATGCGATCCCGTTGAAGCCGGGGATGGAATCAGTGAAGGCGGCTGCTGTGGCGAGCGTGAGCAGTAAGGTTGCGATAGCGGCAGGTGCCTGCTGGCGGGAAAGTAGAGAGATGAGCGTTCCCAATGCACAGCCAGTGGCTGCGCAAAGGGCAACAGCCGCCATCCCAATATAAAGTGATAGAGGACTGTAGGTCGGTGGCGGTGTGGCAAGTTTGAGGTACACTGGAAAAACAGAGAAGGCGATCACAAGTGAAATGCAGACAAGGGTATAGGCGGCAGCGAACTTGCCCAGCACAACTTGTGCATCGGTGACGGGTGCAGTCATGAGTGTTTCGATCGTGCCTGTTGCTTTTTCTGTTGAAAACAAGCTCATGGTAAAGAGGGCGATCGGAACGCAAAGTGCAAAAATCAGTTGGGTGCACAGTACAGCAGGTAGCGAGTCGGTAGAACCGCTTGCGCGGCGAAGTGCCGCTGTAAAGAGAACACCGCAAACTGCGGTGAAACCTGCGAACACACACCAAGCGATTGGCGCGCGTAGGAACGATCGGCACTCTTTGCGCCAGATTGTCAATGCTGGGTTCATGGGTCTGTTGCCTCCAATTCTGGGGAGTCCGCATTTTGCCATTTTTCGAACATCGCCTGCAGCGTGTTGTCCTTCAGGCAGGCGATGTCCGTGGTGTCAGCACAGACGGTACCGCGCTCTAAGAAAATGATTCGTGTCGCGACGGCCTGTACCGTTTCTCGCGAGTGGCTGCTGAAAATCAGCGTTCGATTCTCGCAGAGCTTGTCAGATGAGAGTTGCTCGGTAATCTTCTCTGTCTGATAGGGGTCACACGAGGCGATAGGGTCATCGAGCAGGAGGACTGATGGTTCATGAAGGATGGCATCGGCGATTCCAACCCGGCGTCGCAGTCCGAAGGAGAGCGAATTGATCGGTGCGCTGCGGTACGGGGCCAGATCGCAGAACGCCATTACTTCGTGGAATCGGCGGTTGAGGTGCAGTCGCTTCATGCGCCTCAATGCGCCGCGAAATTTGAGGTACTCTGCCACGCGCATATCGAGATAGAGGGGTGCGTTCTCGGGTAAATACCCTGTGATTTTACGGATGGCGTTGGAGTCGTAGAGTAGATCATTGTCATCGATGGTGACAAAGCCTGAGGTTGCCGGTAGATAGGTCGAGAGAATTTTCAACAACGTCGACTTGCCAGCTCCATTACAACCCACAACCGCAATTCTCTCGCCAGAGGAGGCGGAGAATGTAACGTTTTGCAAGGCGTAATGACGTGCAAATTTTTTTGTGAGATTGCGTATTTCGATCATGGCTGCCAGTTTGGTAGGCTTTGTTTAGATGTTGTATTGTAGCGTTTATGCGGTTTGTTCGCAAGCGGCGGCTGCGCTAAATTAGGCGACTAAATTAGGCGACTAAATTGGGTGATGCGAAATTGGCTAGCAACTAGCAACTAGCGACTGTAATCGGTCAGGCACAGCCCCTGTGCCCGACCGATTACGGGGTAATGTCGAATAGCGGTTGAGGCATCAGGTTTGTTTTGCTATACTCGGCTCTATCTACTGAGATTTTTAGAACGAAATTCATTTCACAGTATTGCGTGAAACTTATCCTTTTTGCTTTTGGTTGATAAGGCTTTCTCTGGGTGTTAAGTGACATGTGATCAGGAACATTGGAAATTGATACTATGAATGTTGCCGTTATCGGTGCAAGCAAAAATCCCGAACGCTACAGCCACAAGGCCGTACTTTTATTACAGGCCAAAGGACACCGGCCTTTTCCTGTTCACCCTGGACTTGATGAGGTGGCGGGTCTGCCAGTGTTTAAGACCTTAGGAGAGATTGATGAGTCGATCGACACCGTCACCGTCTACCTCTCCGCCAAGAATCAAGGAAACCTCGGTGATGCCGTTCTCGACATCAAGGCAAAGCGTGTGATTTTCAATCCGGGAGCGGAGAATCCCGCAGTAGAGCAGCAGCTACGCAAAGCAGGTGTGGAAGTGCTAGAGGCTTGCACGTTGGTGATGTTAAATACAGGACAATTTTAAACGCTATGATCGGCAAGGAAGTTTCCATAACCGTTTTGTCTGATAACCGAGCTGCCTACGGGCTTGAATCCGAACATGGTTTTGCTTTGTGGATTGAAACGAGAGGGCATAGCATCCTTTTCGATGTGGGCTTCAGCCCTATTATGACACGAAATGCAGAGTTGCTTGGCATCGATCTTTCGTTAGTTGATCGCGTGGCATTGAGCCATGGCCATCACGACCACACGGGGAATTTGTCGGCGATTCTCGCCAAGGCTCCGCGTGCGAGTCTATTTCTCCATCCTGAATCCATGAAGGAGCGGTATAGCATACACCTTGCGCCTCGTCCGATTGGTATGGGAGCAGAGTCAGCGGAAGCCGTCAAGGCGATGCCCAGCCCTCGATGTAATTGGGTTACAGAACCCTTGCAAATTGCAGAAGGAGTATGGTTGTCGGGTCCTATTCCGAGGATGACCGAGTTTGAAGATACAGGCGGACCCTTTTTTGACGATGCCGATGGAAAAAGCGTAGACGCTATCCTCGATGACCAGTCTCTGTGGATTGAAACCGACTCGGGGATTGTGGTCTGCCTTGGATGTTGCCATTCAGGTCTCGTCAACACGTTGCGCTATATCACCAACTTCTCAGGCCGTAAGAGCGTTTTCGCGGTTCTTGGCGGGATGCATCTTAAAGATTCCGATCAGTCACGGCTTGACAAGACGGTTGAAGAACTTGCTCTCTTCGGCCTGACACACCTCGTACCGTGTCATTGTACAGGGGAGTTGGCGACCGAGAAGCTAACCGCGAGATTCGGGTCATCTGTCAAACCCGGGTATGCTGGATTGAAAATTATGATTGGTAGGGAATTTTGGGGCTGAAGCGGCGGGCTTGCCCATAACTTTAGTTCGTTACGACCACTGCTTAGCGAAACTCGACGTTATAGGCAAGACGCTTGTTGGCGGAGCGACACCGCGATCGGTGATCGCGGACGATTCCGGCCTCACCGAGGCCAGCCACAGGGGAGAAGTAGCGAGTTGCGAGTGGGCGAGCAGTGAATCGTGAATGCGCCCATAATACGGAAGAAGGTTCCGAATGTTCGTAACCTATTGATAATCAGTGCGGTGTTCTGCTTTTGTTCCTTTTGCGCAGTAGCGCATCTAAGAAGGTGAGAGCGGAGGCTTCATCGGAAAATTGGCTTTCGATTTGGTGCTCGTAGCAGGTTGCGAGGATTTTTCCAAATTGGGGGCCAGGCTTCATGCCGCGCTCGATCAAATGCCGTCCTAAGAGAATGGGCTGTGGAGGGGCCTTCGCAATGGCAAGTTCCTGCGCCTTGTTCTTGAACGTTTCAAGGATGTCGAGCGTTGGTGGGTTGGGTGGTGTGGCGCGCATGTCGCATGCCACAACCGCTGCGAGCAAATCCATACGTTCGACATCGACAGCGAGTCGTCGGTATGCTTTGTCGGATGCATTCTGCAAAACGAGCAAGGTGGGGCGCATGTGCCCGTTGACGAGTCTCAGGACTTGTTCAAGAAAATCTTGACTATTCCAGAGCCGCATGACGAAGGAGCGCACTTCAGGCGCACAAACCACCTCGTGCCGATGAGAGGTGATGCGGCCGTCGTTTTCGTGAACCGTCGTTTTGGGCTTGCCAAAATCGTGGCAGAGTACCGACACTGCCACGAGAAGGTCGTCGTCACGATTGCCGGTGCGAACGAGTGGGAGCGCATCGACGGCATGAAGGGTGTGCGTCCAGACATCGCCTTCGGGATGCCACTTTGCGTATTGGGGGCAACCGATTAGGCTTTCGAGTTCAGGATAATAACGGATCCAGCCACAATCGCGAAGGAAGGCGAGACCAAGCGAGGGCTTTGAGCCTTTGAGGAGGAGTTTCTCCCATTCGGAAGCGAGACGTTCGCGTGGCAGCGTCTCTGGCGTCATGGCGCGACAGATGTCGAGCGTTTCTGGCGCGATGGAAAATTCGAATCGCGCGAGGAATTGCATCGCCCGTAGTACACGCAGCGGATCTTCGCTGAAGTGGTCGCTGACATGACGCAGGATACCAGCTTCGATATCCTGTCGCCCATTCCATGGGTCGATGATTTCGCCCGTGAGCGGATTGAGCAAAATGGCGTTGACGGTGAAGTCGCGTCGTGCGCAAGCCTCGCGGTAGGAGAGGTCGGGGATGGTGTCGATGAGAAAACCGCGGTGACCTGGCGTGGCTTTGCTTTCGAGGCGGGGGAGGGCGACGTCGATGTCGTAGCCGCTGAGTTTAATGACGCCGAAACTCATGCCGACGGTGTTGAGATTGAAACGCGAGGAAAGCAATGCCAGAAGACTGTCCGGCGAGAGACCATACACTTCGATGTCAAGATCCTTAGAGGACTGACCGCGAAAGGCATCCCGCACACAACCGCCAACAAGAAAAGCCGTGCCGCCCGCGTCGCGAACAAGTTGTGCGACGGTCAAGGCTGCTTCGGTTGTTCTACCAGGTGGTAGGCAGATGTCGAGGATGGCGTTGCTCGTGTTCGTGGTGATCACCTCGCTATTGCACGCGCGTGATGAGCTGCGTCGGGGTGACGATGAAGTCCATGGGGACGTCATGAGGCTCGTAGGGCAACGCAACTTCTGAAATTTGCCAGTCGAAGGCGAGGGCGACAAGTTTCGCAGTCGGTGAACGCTTTGCTAAAATACGGTCGTAGTATCCCTTGCCGTGACCGATCCGAGTTCCGTGCCGATCAAAGTAGATGCCTGGAACTAGAAAGAGGTCGTAAACGGTCTCGTTGACCCATGATTTGGTGACGGGTTCAGGGATTCCGAGCTGTGCGCGTGCCATCACGCAGTCGTGAGGATAATCACACATCCGATATTCTTTTGCCTTGGAAAACCAAGCGGGCAAGCCGATGTGTTTACCTTGCTCGCGACAGACCTGAATGATGTCTGCCGTCTGCGGTTCGTTGCCAAGCGGCATATAGGCGGCAATCGACGACGCTCCGTCAAAGCAAGGCAAGGCAGAAACAGCAGGAAGAAATGAAACCCGCGCATCAGCGGCATGTCTCACGCGCAAATCTCGCGCGAGCAATCTGAATTCGTCTTTCGAATGCATCGTTACCATTTCACGCGAACGCCTAGCAGATACATCATTCCAGAGAGATCGAGATCAGCCGTCAGCACACCATTATAGCCGCCGTAATCGATCTCGATTTCAAGATCTTTTTTGACGATATGCGTATACTTCGCTTCGGCGAAGAGGCAGAGATTGGGTATGCCTGCTTCAACGCCGATGAGTCCCCACCAGCCCGAAATGTCGGCAATGTCTTTTGAAACGGAGAAGCCGTCTTTCGAAACGACGTCGAAGGCCGGTACGACATAGTAGCCAACACCTCCACCGACGTAGGCACCGACGAAGCCGAGAAAAGAAAAGCGTCCAATAAGACCGATTTCAAGCGGAATTATGCAGAAATCTTCGAGTTCGAACTGACTGGCGAGATCGAGCTGGGCGAGCATTTGTTGGGTGGGCAAACGTGACGATTCGGGAAGATTGTCGAGGTTGATCCGCCCAAGGTCGATTTTATCGAACGAATCGGCATAAGCGCCGCGGAGTTGAATAGACACGAATGGGACCGGATCTAATTCTAGAATGCCGCCGACGATCTCTCCTGAACCCAATAGTTTAGAATCCATGGATCCCATGTAGGCACCGAGGGAGCCTGCGTGGGCTGTGGTGATGCCGATGCATGAGAGTGCGATTGCCACTACGATGCGTTTTGTGAGTTTATTCATAATGTTTAGTCGGCTCGTTTCTTGTTAAAGGGTATCGAAAAGGTCGAAGAAAAAGTCGTCGTCATCATCATCAAAATAGTCTTCTATTATAAATGCGAGGAGTTTGCGGGTTCGCGTAGAACTGTCAGGCATTTTTACGATGTTTTTAAAATTAACGAGAGAATTTCTCATCGCTTTTTCTTCTTGTTTCAACTCGTTTGCTTCGTCTCGGACTCTTTTTTTCAGAGTCGTGGTCCCCAGAAAATCGCGAGTGCCGATGAAGGCGAGTCGAGCATAGCGTGGATTTCTTTTTACCGAAGAAATTTCCATTTGGATGTCATGGCATTGCTGTTTAAGAGCCTGCGTATAGGTGTCAAGTTTGGCAGCCGTCATTTTTGAGATGTCGCCGTCATTTTTTTGGAGCCAGCGCAGTTCAAGCCCTAGAATAGTGTAGAGATCGCCCTTGTCGTAAGCAGCCGTCAACTCCTTCATGATGGCTTCCTTCTCAACCTTTAGCTGAGGATCTTGTTCCAGATCAGGATGGAACATCCGAGCAAGCTGGCGATAGACGGAGGTCAGGTTCTTGCTGTGTTCTTCCGCTGTTTGTTGATCTCCTTTGTCCCGTTTGTGCTGCTGGTCCGTTTTTTTTCGGTTGTCAGGATTGGCAGGATGTCCGAACATTTTGGTGTGAATATAGTCCATGATCTCTTCTTCGCCCATCTCCGAGTTCAACCCATCCATGTCGAGGGTCTCTCCTGTTTCTGCGAAGAAAAAAGCCTGCATGGTTTCTTTGAGAGCTTCGAAGGCGTCTGTGTCATCACTGAGGCCGGATTCGGAGGTGTTGCGATTTTTTTTCTTGCCGTGCATATCATCCTGGAGCAAGTCTACAGTTTTTTTTTGGAGGTTGCTCATCGATTCGTCCATAATGTATCCAGCCTCTGCAAGTGCGGCGAAGTGGACGAAGATGAAGTTGGCGAGACGCCCTCGAAGTTTCTTTGCGGGTTTTCGGGGTCTGTCGAAGAGAGCTCCTGCGGCTTGTTCAATGAATGCTTTGCGAACTTCACATAGCGCTTGAAGGGTTGGAGCGGCTATTTCTGAATAATAGAGGAGGAGGATTTCGTATTTTTCTGTCCACTCACGTAGGGTGCGCTGGTATCGCTCGACTTCCTTCTTCGCATTTAAAAAGGCGCGCTGTGAATTTGTTAATTTGCCTTTGTTTCCGGTGAAGACGATCTGCATTGTGTGGAGATCTGGTTTTGCTTGTTCGCGCGCCAGTTTCCGTTTCGCCTTCGCCCGCTCGGAAGCTTTTTGCGCTTTGCGCTCTTCTGCTTCTGATCTTGGAAATGCTATCCATTGATTTTGGTAGTTGGGCATTGACTCTGCAAACGTATGCATAATCTTGTCTGAGATATCGTTCTGATTCTTTTTGGCCATCGTGAACTCGGCGATGACGCTATACGGCGATTCTGGGTCGACGTAGGTTTTAATGCTGGTCACATCGTCACACAAGACCTCTGCCGCATCCTGCATCTCCTTCAGATGGCGTTCGTCTCCCAGAACATCAAGTTCGATGCAGTCAATGACTTTCATGCTGGCCATGGATTATTAACTTCTTTCTGCTTGCGGATGAAGGTGTGGAGAATAGAGTTTGGACGTTACCGTATCA
>CAZUAY010000141.1:6456-10083 GCA_964618405.1 uncultured Lentisphaerales bacterium | reverse complement strand
AAGATAGGCTCGCGGCGACGAGAGAACCACGCCGAAAACCCCGACAATTCTTCCTTGAGTTGTGGTGTCACATCGACGCCGGACGCTTCTCTCACGATTCAAGTCCCCGTTATACAACCCGACACGCTTGTGCCGGTAATCGAAATAATATTAAAATGACCTATCAAGAAGTTTCTGCACTTAAAACCTCCGCCTTAGCGGAGATCCACCTGGCCAAGACGACAGATGAAGTCGAGGCTCTGCGTATTAAGTACGTGGGGCGTAATGGTCTTCTGCCCGATTTGATGAAGGGTATGAAAGATACTCCGCCCGCCGATAAGCCCGCGATGGGGCGTGAGCTCAACGCGTTCACAGAGGAGTGCCGAGAAAGCAAACGGACGGCCCTTGGCCTGATTATGCATCGAAGGAAAGCCAAATGAAAACACTGTGCGATTACCGCGGGGGGGATTCACTTAAATTAAATCCCACCCATCAGTCGTTGATATCACCGCTGAGCATCCAAGGTGACGTTCGCTCTGGTTCGCGGTTGATCCATTTGCCGTTGGTGAAGTCGGGAACTGCAACCGGTGCACTACCCATGGCGATCGAATCCTCGGATAGGCTGGTGATGCTCATCCAAGCAGCACAGTCGTAGACATCGATCGGTGTTGGGGCACGGTTACGTACCGCATCAAGGAATGCTTGAACGATCAGCGTGTCCATGCCGCCGTGTCCGCCGGTCACGTTATCGCGAAACCGTTTCCAGACAGGATGATCGTATTTATCGTGATAAGTGTTGACTGGATCCCATTCCTCTACATGGTAGGTTTTGCCTGCTTCGTTGATTCTTTCAGTTTTGGTAATGCCGTCGATAAATATTCCCTTCGCATCCTCTAGCCAAATGCCCTTGGTGCCTTGCACTCGGCAAGCACGTGAGTAGGGCCGCGGCAACGAGATGCAGTGCTTCAGGGTGATCACCTCGCCGTTGGCGCATTTAATGACGGTCGTAATCATGTCGCCTTTGTTGAAGATTCGATGTTCGCCGCTACCAACCCAATCCTTTTTTTCTGCCGCTGCTGCAAAACCGCGCGCTTTAGTCGCTGTTGAGGTGAGGCTCACAAATCGGTTACCGCGATTGATGTTGAGAATTTTGGCGATCGGGCCAAGGGCGTGGGTAGGATAAAGGTCGCCATTACGACAAAGGTTATGGAAAGCGCGCTCTCGTTTTCGTTCGATAGCAGTCGCTAAGCTACTCAGGTTGTGCTCGTAGCCACCTTCACAATAGATCAACTCGCCGAACAGACCTTTTCGGACGAGGTTCATTACCATCATTTCGTTCCGCCCGTAGCAACAGTTCTCGAGCATCATGCAAGGAACGCCGGTTTCTTCGGAGGTTTCAACTAGCTTCCAGAGTTGCTGTATTGACGCCGCCCCTCCTACTTCAAAGGCGACATACTTGCCGGCGCGCATGGCGTCGATGGCGACGGGGATGTGATCGTTCCACGAGGTGGGCACCATAACCGCTTCCACATTTGGATCCGCCAGCAGTGCGTGGTGATCGAGATAAGTCTTCGGACGTTTCAGCTTGTATTTCCGGCAGATATCTAAAGCAGGCTTGATGCGCGATTCGTCCTTATCGCAAATTGCGGTGACAACCGCATCCCCAGCTTCCTTCGTGCCTAGAATTTGCGCAGAAGAGCGAGATCCGAGTCCAATGATGCCGATTTTAAGGTTGGGTAACTTTTTTGTTGCCATAATTTGATTTTACGAAATACGCGTTGAGAATACTTCTGGTGCTTATGCTGTATCGTATCATTTTCGTTCCGTCGAAACATTCAAAAAATAACCTTTTGAAATAAAATGAATGTGATTGTAAATAGTTTCAATCACACCGAATTCAGGAGTCTGCCTGCCGCGTGGTGGGACCGCGAAAAAACGATGGATTGGCTTGAGAGCATTAAACGAAGGAAAATCTTTCTCGCAGGCTTTATCGAGCCTCGTCGAAGCCGTGTTTACCGGAGAATCGAAGTAAACGGAGAACGGGTTTTCCAACCCATTTCATTCACGGACAAGAATGTCCGTGCTCCGTTCGTTTCGATGCACAGGGACTGCTAGGCGACTGCTAGTCGATGGGGAGTTCTGGGCGGGCAGACCATTCCGTCCAGCCAGCATCATACCAACGGACGTTCTTATATCCGAGTAGGTTTTTCAACACGAAGTAGGTCTGGCTTGCCTGATGTCCGGTACGGCAATGCACGGTGATCTCTGTGTTCTTGGAAGGAATGAT
Source organism: uncultured Lentisphaerales bacterium (assembly GCA_964618405.1). Classification (GTDB taxonomy): domain Bacteria; phylum Verrucomicrobiota; class Kiritimatiellia; order RFP12; family UBA3636; genus JBBQIY01. Next base: position 7,817 of record CAZUAY010000141.1, on the reverse strand, counting down.
TGCTGTGTAGGCGACCGTCAGCTCATCGGTGGTTTTAAAGGTCACGGACGCGTCGGCTCCTGTTACCACATCTTCTGTGAAGGGACGATTGATCGCGCCGGGAATGTGTCCTGCTCTTGCTTCGTCGGACTTTTTGCCGGTAAAGTAATCGGCAGGCCTTACATCGATAATCACAGCGTTGGGCTTACCAAGCGCGGCGAGAACCTCGCGGGTGGTTATCGTAAAATTATCGAGGTTGTTTTTAACAGGATAGGTAGACTCTGCCACAACGGGCAACGCGGTGCCAAGCGGTCTGCCTTCGCTGGCCCACTTGGCGAATCCTCCGCTTAAAATCGCAACCTTGGTGTGTCCGAGGCGCTCAAAGGCCAGCGAGGCTTGCGTGGCATCGTGAAACTTGTCTCCCGTAATCAAAATAACGGTGTCGGTAGGCGTTAGACCGAGGAGTGAAAAATGCTCGGCGAGCAGGGAAGGGGGCAGTAGCAGAGAAGGCACACCGGCGATGTTGCCGCGGAAGCTTTCGATGCCTAGGCTGAGTGAACCTGGAATATGTGAGGTGTTGTACTCGGGCTGAGGACGCAGGTCGATTAGCTTTACATTGGCGAGGTTGGCGGCAAGCCAATCTGTGTCGATTAGCTTGGGTAAGGCCGTTGTCGTGGGCACTTGCAACTTTGCAGCAGGAGCGGCGAGACCCGCTCCAGTGAAATAAACGCGCCACGCATTGACGCGTTCAGCGGCTTCGGCTGTTAGAGGTTCCGCTCGAAGTGAAACCGGCTTCAGGCAGCGATCGCGGAATCCAACGATGCCATCGGTCAGCAGATAGACATTATTGTAGCCGCTGCGTTGCAGGGAATCACGCGCCTGCGCCGGATGCGTCATGCCGTTCGAATAGAGCGCAATTAATCCCACGTTTTTATAAGGAGTGAGTGCTTCGGCGAGCTCCGAGAGTGGAATGTTGATGGCTCCCTTGATGTGGAAGGCATTGAATTCTGCTGCGGGTCTCACGTCGACCACAATCAAACCCAGTTCTCCCGCCATCAGTCGATCGGCAAGTTCCTCAGGTTCGATATGATCTTCTGCCGTTTCGATGCTTTGCAACAGCAGAACCTCAGAGTCGAATGCTCCTTCTGCGACGGCTTCGTTTGTAGCCGAAGTGGAGATGGGGCCGAGCAAAAACAGGCTGCCGGCGATGACGACAAGGGCAAAGCTAAAAGCTTTCAGGAAGGGCGATCCGAGATAGGGTGACTGTTTTGTTCGCATCTTCTCTATCCATTCGCAGAGCCAAAAAGCACCTACGGCCACGAGAGTGAAGAGGAAGACGAACCAGGTTCGGGAGAGCCCGAGGTTGTCGTAGATGAACTGGG
>CAZUAY010000141.1:0-6446 GCA_964618405.1 uncultured Lentisphaerales bacterium | reverse complement strand
TCCCGCTGTATAGAGCGGCTTGATAATGGGGAAGAGTTCGTTGAAGAGAATACTTCCGCCGATCGCGCCGAGCAGGAATACAACGGCGTCGATCTTGCCAGAAGCAGCTCCAGACGCGGCCGTGCCCGGACACCATCCGCCCATGACGAAGCCAACGCCAAACAAGAGGCCGCCGACAATTTGTGCACCGTAAATGGTGGGGATCAAGAATAGCCGGTTGAACTCGATTAAGCCGAGCCCAGCAAGGAGTGAGAGGCCGAGCAAAGCGGTAATCACCGCAGTGAACATGACTTTGACCACGGCCATGTCGGTCAGGTAGAAGACGCCTGCGAGTCGGCGCGAGCTACTGAAGCCTGCGCGGTCGAGGGCAAACCCGAAGCCAACACCGATGATCAGTGCCAGCAGGAATGCGTGAGGCGTGTCGAGCGTGCCTAGGTTATAAAGTGTGTTAATCATGCCATTGCCTCCTGAAGAACCACGCGGATGCAAAACCACTGATGAAGACGCATACCATGAAAACGAGACTGCCGGTAAGCAACAGTGCGGCTCCGCTCAGGGCTTGACCAGACGTACACCCTTGAGCAAGGCGACTGGCGAAGCCAGCGATGATGCCTCCTACCAGCGCATAGCCAAGGCGTTTCTTAACGGACGATGCGCGGCCGCGCTCGACTTGGAGCTTCATGCGGTTGGCTAGTAGAGCGGAGAACAGGCCGCCAATGAATATTCCACCTAGCATGAAAACGAGGTAGTAGTTCAACGGATTACTGCCCCATCTGGAGAAATATTCTCCACCGAGCGTGTGTGCCGAGGCGACACGGAGCGAGAGTGCAGCTCCGACGCGTGCAATGCCACCTGAAGCGCCGAGACCGGCACCTAAGATAACATAAGACGCGAGTAGGAAAAAACCCAATAGCATTCCAGATAAATAGGGGTTGGAAAAAGGTTGTGGGCCTTTTTGAGAGAGCTGTTTAGCAGTTTTCATTTAGCACCCCGCACTTTTTCTTTTGGGCTTAGCTGGAGGCGTTGCTTGTGGCGCAGGCGTCACGCTCCGCGCGGGAGCAGGGGCACCGGACTTCATGGACGGTGTTGCTGTCGGCATGGCTGACATCGGTGCGACAGATCCCCGCCAGTAATCTTCGAGGCCACCGTAAAGAACCTTGATTGTCCGCGGCGATTTCTGAGAGAGAATACCGCCGACCGCCATTGCCAAGGAACCATCACGGTCAACAAGCACAAGCGGAGCTGCACCAATGAGGTACGCTGGATTTGAGATCACGTCGGCAAGATCAACGTTGACGGAGCCGGGCAAGTTAAAGTCTGCAAATTGCGCTGCAGGCCGGACGTCGACAATCTCGAAGGTACCGGGGAGATCCATCATCATTCGCTTGAGCTCTGCGGACGAGATCCGTTCAGGCAATCGGATCGCTCGGATGGTTGAGGAAGCCGCGCTGGCGCTACCGGCGGGGTTTACCGCGCTGAGTGTCGGTAAGCCCGCCTCGATCCAGGCCTCGCTGCCGCCTTCCATATTAAAGACGTTTTTGAATCCGAGTTTCAGGAGCACGGCTGCGCCCATGCTGGAACGATAGGCCGAGTTGCAGACGGTGAGCACGGGCATGTCCTTGGACAGGCGCTTTGCGTCATCGAACAGCTTGTTCAAGGGGATGTTGAGGACGTCCCCGATTCTCAGTCCCATCCATTCGTCGGGGAGGCGTACATCGACGATAACCGGAGCTGTTCCATTCTGCATTTGCGCGTAGAGTTCGGCCGGTTTGACCATCTTGATGGCGTTTACGGGAAGGCCTGCTTGCTTCCAAGCAGCGGATCCGCCCTTTAGGAAACCGGCGGGTTTATCGTAGCCAATCCGCTTCAAGCGGAAGGCAGACTCTGCCACCTCGTCGTCGGACCCGATGAGCACAAACGGTTCGCCCCATGGGATCATGATGCCAGTCCACGTTTCAAAGCGACCGCGGATACCGACGTTAATTGCGTTTGCGGGATGTTCGGCTGAGAATGGTTCTGCATCGCGGGCATCCAGTAACCAAGCGCCGGCTTTCGCTAGCGACTCAACGGCGGCAGGTTCCAAGGCTGGTGGAACAACGTTGTCCCAGTCGACGAGAGGAGGACCCTCGTGGTTCATTTGGGCATTGTGCTTAAAGTACTGCGGTGCATCGGGAAGTCCATCGATGACGGCCATGACGTAGGAATGAAGGTCTTTGTGTTGGAGGTACGGGTTGGCAATGCGCTCTTCGCCGATGGTGGATACGGGGCTGTCGCTGAGGTGTGCGCCGCATAGAGAACCGGCTCCGTGAGCGGGGAAGATCTTCGTCGCATCCGGCAGTTTTGAGAGTTTGTTGTTCCATGAGTTGTAGCCCATGGTTGCAAGTTCAGCGGCGCTCGTTCCTTCACCCATGAGGTCGGGACGCCCGACGCTACCAATGAACAAAGTGTCGCCGGTTAAAACCAATTCAGGGTTCGTGGCAGAGGCGGGGTGGTAGACATAAAGACAGGTTCCATCGGGGGTGTGACCAGGCGTGGTGACCACAACGGTCCGTACCGTTCCGAAGGTGATGGCATCGCCGTCCTTGACTGGTTTATGCTTGTATCCTGCTTGGGTAGCTTCATTGGCGATAATTTCCGCGCCACAAGCCTCCGCGAGTTCCACATGCCCTGCAACGAAGTCTGCATGGGAGTGCGTTAAATAGACGCGCGTGATCTTAAGCCCTAATTCTTCTGCATCCTTGAGGTATCGGGCGATATCGCGAGCTGGATCGATGATCATCGCTTCGCCACCGCTACCAATCAGGTATGAATAATGGGACAGTACCGACAAGTTGTATTGCCGGAAGATGAAGTCGGGAGATTGCTGTGCAGTCTCCTCGACGAGTTGCAACATCGCTGCCTCATCGCCGTGCGCGGCGGCTTCGGCATCGCCTGGCACTCCTTTGCCGTACGATGTGAAAACAGTGAGCATCATTCCTGTTATAAAACACAAAAGCATATTTTTTTTATTCATTTATATTTTCCTCTGAAAGTTGATACTCAGTATACAGTTTTAAGCGAAAAAGTCAAATGACAGTTTTAATTAAGCAACTAAAGCGCTAGTTGAAAACAGTTGTACGTCAACAACACGCGACAAGCTTAACGGCAGTTTCAGGGAGTTCTGGATCGCGGGCGCCCATGGTGACGATGATGTCGCCAGGTTTAACGCATTGTTGGATGCGAGCAATAACTGCGGGGTGGTGGGGTAGGAATTCGCATTTCGTACCGAGGTCAACGAGGCGCTGCTGAAGCACATCCGACTGGATCGTGCGTTGTGCGGAGCCGCCGACATCGAAGACGGGCAGCAGGAATAGAATGTCGTCGGGGCGCAGGGTCTCGGTGAACATCTTTGTGAGGCTATCAAGCATCTTCTCGAGCGGGCCGTAGCCATGCGGCCTCCAGAGCGCGAGGACGCGTTCTGAGCGATCCTGCAGGGTTTTCAGCGTGGCGCGAATTTTCTCGGTGTTGTGCGCATATTCATCGATGACATGCACGCCGTCAGAGCGGATGCCGATGAGTTCTAGACGCCGTTTGATGCCGCGAAAGGTGGCGAGTGCTCGAGCAGAGGTCGCCGCGGGAATCCCGACCATTTCTGCGATGCGTGCTGCATGCCAAGCATTGACGGCGTTGTGTCGTCCAGGCTGTGGGAGGGTGATGACTCTGCCACGGAAGGTGAATTCGCAGGACCATTGGCTTTCGGTGATTTCGGGAATGGATTCTGTGTCGTGGCGCCCATCGATGAAGGAGCCGGTGACTTGTTTGAGGAATGTGTCGAAAAGTGTATTGGACTCTTCGAGGCAGAAATGGTCGGCCGAGCAATTAGAGATCAGCGCATATTCTGGATGGAAGGTTAATAGGGACTTGTCGCTTTCGTCGACCTCGACAACGCAGAAGTCTCCTGTTCCGCGAAGCACAGCACCGGTACGCTCGGCGGAATGCCAGTTGACGCAGGGGGCCCCATTGACGACGGATGGCGAGTTGCCCGCGACGTCGAGGATGTGGCCGACCATGCCGGTGATGGTAGATTTTCCGCAGGTTCCGGCTATCGCGATCAGCCGTCTGCCTGAAAGCGCAGAGGCGAGCGCATGGGCGCGATGTTCGATCGGAATGCCGAGGCGATTCGCAGCCATGACATCTGGGTTGTCGGGCTCAATGGCCGTGCTGATGACGACGGCGTCGGGATCAGCCGTGACACCCGATCCGTCTTGAGGGAGAATTGTTGCACCTTGGCGTCGCAAGACATCGAGGACGGGGAGTGGGCGGCCTTGATCCATGAAACGTTCGGAGCCCGAAACTTTTGCGCCGGTGTCCATGAGAGCCTCGGCCAGTGCGGACATACCAACGCCGCCGATTCCAACGAGATGCAGTTTTTTCATAGTGAGTGTGGATTCCTGATGGAGATGTTCAGGTTAGGCAAGGGTTGCCTTGATCGTGTTCGTGATGCAACGCGGAATCGTGTCTTCAAGGTGGGTGATGTAGAGGAGGGTAATCGCTTTTTCCACGCAGGTTGAGTCGAGGATATGGAGAAAACGTTTTCGGTTTAGTGCATCAAGATTTTGACACGGCTCATCGAGAATGAGCATCGGTGGTTTCTTGACGAGCGCGCGTGCCAGAAGCACGAGACGCTGTTCGCCGCTTGACAGCGAGCCGAACCGGACATCGGCCTGTTTGTCGAGTTTGAGTTTTGCTAGGATTTTTATCGCCGCTTCATTTTTGCGTTTCGAATGCACTTCATGCCCTGAGGGTGTATCCGAGAAGCCTGAGAGGACGGTGGAAAGGACGGACTGCGAAACATACATGCATGCGTGGAGTTCAGGTGAGACCCAACCGATGCGCTTCTTAATATCCCAAATGGACTGCCCGTTTCCTCTGTTTTTACCAAAGACGCGGATGTCGTTCGCGTAGGCCTGTAGATGGTCGCCGATGATCAGGGCGATCAGCGTTGTCTTGCCTGAGCCATTGGGGCCCGTCAGTAGCCAGCGCTCGCCTTTACGTATTGTCCAAGTGAGGTTTCGTATCACGACATGGTCGCCATAGTTCACCGTGATGTTGTTCATCTCAACAATGGGTTCTGCTTCGGGATTGAAAGAACCGGATATCTTGAATAAGGCGGGGTCAGAATGGACTTTCGAGGACGAATCAACTTTAGCGGACTTAGATTGACGCTTTTTCTTTCGCGAGAGTGGGCCCATCTCGACAACTTTTCCTGCTGCGTCGAACTCGAGGAGATGCGTGGTTGATGGCGGGAGTTCTTCTGGGCGGACGGAAGCAAACATCGTCTGGATTTGTCCGTCGTCTGCAATCTCATGGATGCAGCGCGAAACGATTGCTCTGCTTTCGGAATCGAGTCCGATGAGCGGTGCATCGAGGAGAAGAAGTTTGGGTTTGGAAAGCAAGGCTCGGGCGATGAGTGCGCGGCGCATTTCGCCGTTAGAGAGTTCCGCAATGCGGCGTGAGGCAAGAGGGCCGAGTTTCATTTTTGCCAGCGTGACCTTGTGGCAGTGTGCGAACGCTGCCACGCTGCGTTTGCTACGATATTTAATTTCGTACGGTGCTAATTCTTCGATGGAATCCTGGGAGAGCCAGTCGCGGAGCGTAGGGGTACTTTCTTCTTCCGTGCTGTTCCAACGCATTTGGGCATACGCCTCAAACGATTCGAGCAGTTCGGCTTGTCGCTCCATGGAGACGGTGGCGATGCGGCGTTCGGGATCGCCTCCGTCACGTCCTTTAAAATGTAAGGTCACATCGCAATTGCGTGAGTAGATGTCGCCGGCAATCAGTCTCATGAGCATGGATTTCCCCGAGCCATTGGGTCCGATGACTCCCCAGTGCTCCCCGGTACGCCATGTGAAGCTAAAATTTTTGAATAGCGTGCGCTTTCCAGATGGAATTCCACGGCAATTCAATTCAACGAGTGTTTTCGGACAACAAATTTTAGCATTCATGATTCTGGTTGAGTATAGCATTGAACCCGAAAAAAATAAGCCATAAAGTAGAGAGTTGTGAGTTGCGAGTTGCGAGTTGCGAGAGGCGAGTTGCGAGAGGCAAACCGCGCCGCGAAAAACGATGGGGTAACTTTTGGTGTCTCAAAAAACTTTGTCGCAAACTTTGTCGAGCCTCCGCGAAGACGCCTGCCTATGCAGGGACGGCAGATGAACGAAGCAAACGGAGAACGGGTTTTCCAACCCGTTTTCGTACACGGGTTAGAAAACCCGTGCTCCGTTCGTTACGACCACTGCTTAGCGAAACTCGACGTTATTGGCAAATGGAATGTTCAATAGCCAACAAGGAATGTCCAAGGTCCAAATGAAGGATCGCTCGCGAAAACTACGATAATAACGTAAGATCGTAGACGGTCTGACCGAAGTTCCCCACTTGGAAATTGGATTTGAGTGTTGGCTGTTGGA
>CAZUAY010000140.1:0-10193 GCA_964618405.1 uncultured Lentisphaerales bacterium | reverse complement strand
CCCAATTCGTAATTCGTAATTCGTAATTCGTAATTTCCCTCCCTGCATCCGGAAAATCTTGTCATCTTGTCTAAAACCCTCAACCCAAGGAGCTGTATCGATGAGCCTCTTGAAGTCAACCGATCAATCAAGTATACGAGCATCTCGAAACGACACCAATCTGTCGTGGGCTCGAATTCCAACGGCTCTGCTAGCGTTTGGACTACTCTCGGGGTGCGGCCATCTTAATGTCAACGAGAGCGACGAAACACCGCGCGTCCTGACATCGGAAGCCCCACGCTCGCAGGAACAGCCGGCTTTTCCTGAATTGACCGAGGACTCCACTCAAGAAGATTACTTAATTTATGCGGCACTGAATAATGCTGGACTAGAAGCCGCTTTCAACCGTTGGACCGCCTCATTGGAACGCAACAATCAGGTAACCGCACTTCCCGACCCGCGACTTAGCTACGCCTACACCTTCGAGGAGGGTCGCTCGCGTTCTGACCCTCAAAAACAAGAGCTGGGACTTTCACAAACATTCCCTTGGTTCGGAAAACGTCGTCTTTTAGGAGAGGTTGCAGACGAAACCGCCAAGGCCGCGCAGCAGGAACTTGAGAAGGCGAAGCTATCACTCTTTTCACGCGTCAAAGTGGCGTATCACGAGTACTGGTACTTATCACGCGCGATTGCAGTAACGAAAGAGCACCTTCAACTCGTCACCAATCTTGAGCGCGTCGCACGCACTCGCTTTTCTGCAGGACTCGTCCCCAATAGCGCCGTAATTCAAGCCCAAGTTGAACTCGGAAAACTGGACGACCGTCTAAAAACCTTCGAAGCGCAACGTGCACCCATCGTGGCCAAATTGAATGCTGCGCTGAATCGGTCGTTAGATCTTCCCCTCCCCTGGCCTCGCAAGCTTCCCGATATCACCGCTTCGTTTACAGATGAACAAGCCGAACAGGCGTTGGTTGAGAACAATCCCGAGCTCCGACGGCTGGGCCACATGGTGGACAAGGAGGCGGCCAATATCCAACTCTCCAAAAAAAGCTACTATCCCGACATCACGCTCGGCGTGGAGTACATGGATATGGGTTCAGCATCCGACTCCAGCATGGCCGCTGACAAGAATACGATGATGGCGATGGTGTCTGTCAACATCCCGCTTTGGTACGATAAATATCGTGCGGAAGCACGCGAAGCGCGTTTCAAAAAATCAGCATTCGAAGCTGATCGGGTGAACACGAAAAATCAACTCCGAGCCGACTTAGCCTTCGCCTTGTACCAGTTCCGCGATGCTGAGCGGAAAATTAATCTCTACGGTGACACGCTCATCCCCAAAGCAACGCAATCGATGAAGGTCACCCAAGAGGGGTTTGAAACCGGCAAAGAGAGTTTTATTGCACTGATCGACACCCAGCGACTCCTTCTCGAATTCCAGCTTGCACACGAACGAGCACGAGCGGACCGTGGAGAACGTCTGGCAGAAATTGAAATGCTAACTGGGATGTCACTGGATACTCAACAGGAGTAACAGGCGGTCACCGAACACCCAGATCAAGGAGGATGAGATGAATAATCAAAAAAAGTCTAAATTTTTAAGAATCGTACTCAGTATCGTATTACTCTCGCTTGCATTTTCTATAGGCTACCACATGCGAAGTCGTAGCGAAAACGTGGAAAGGGAACATGATCACGCTCAGGAAGATACGGCAACGGTTAAAACAAGCGAAATCTGGACTTGTTCTATGCACCCGCAGATTAAGCTGCCGAAGCCTGGCCAGTGCCCAATTTGCGGCATGGACTTGATTCCCTTAATTGCGGAAGACGATGATGCAGGTGGCCCACGCGAGATTACGGTTAGTGAAGCTTCAGCCAAACTTATGGAGCTGGAAACCTCGCCAGTCGAACGTCGCTTCGTGACAGCACAGGTGCGCATGGTCGGCAAAATCGACTACGACGAAACACGAATCTCTTATATCACGGCGTGGGTACCGGGACGTTTAGAGCGACTCTTCGTCGACTACACGGGTGTACCGGTCAGAAAGGGCGACCATCTTGTCTCCATCTACAGCCCGGAGCTCCTCAGCGCTCAGGCGGAACTGCTTCAAGCGATCAACGCCGTCAAACAACTTGAAAAAAGCGACGTCGCGATTGTCCGCGAAACAACGGAAGCGACGGTCATGGCCGTTCGTGAAAAGTTGCGCCTCTGGGGTCTGACGCCCGAACAAATCGAAGCTATCGAACAGCGCGGCAAACCCGAAGACCACATCACGATCTACGCGCCTGCAGGTGGCATTGTCATACAAAAAAATGCACAAGAAGGCATGTACGTCAACACTGGCACGCGGATTTATACGATTGCTGACTTGTCGAAGATGTGGGTTAAGCTGGATGCCTACGAATCCGATTTAGCTTGGTTGCGCTATGGACAGCACATCACATTTACGACAGTCACCTACCCCGGCGAAACCTTCGCCGGAACAATTTCTTTCATCGATCCTGTTCTCGATGAAGCCACGCGTACGGTCAAAGTCCGAGTGAATGTTCCCAATGCCGATGGACGCCTCAAGCCGGGCATGTTCGTGCGTGCCGTTGCCGACGCTGAGCTCGCTACCGGAGGGCGCGTTATGGATGCTTCTCTCGCGGACAAATGGATTTGCCCGATGCATCCAGAAATCATCAAAGACGAGCCGGACGCCTGCGATGTCTGCGGGATGCCCCTCGTTCAGGCTGAAAGCTTGGGCTATGTGAGCAAGGCCGCAACCGATGCTGATAAGCCGCTCGTCATCCCAGCCACGGCTCCTCTGCTGACCGGCAGGCGCGCGATTGTTTATGTCGAAATTCCCAATAAAGACAGACCGACGTATGAAGGCCGAGAGATTGTTCTGGGGCCTCGTGCGGGCGACGACTATCTTGTGAATGAAGGGCTAAACGAAGGCGACCGTGTTGTCACGAAGGGCAGTTTCAAGTTAGATGCAGAGCTTCAGATCCAAGCTAAACGCAGCATGATGTCACCGGAGGAAAACCACGACAGCGATAGTGCCGAGATTACGATGAACGCGCCGACCTCGGCCCCAGCAGTCCCAACCTCCCCCTTAGACCCAGAATTCAAGAAGCAACTCGGCAAGGTGATTGAAGGCTATCTCGGCATACAGACTGCACTGGCAGCGGACAACGAGGCCGACGCCCTAAGGTCAGCATCGGCGACGCTTGAAGCGCTCGAAAAAGTCGACATGGGTCTCGTGACGGATCAAGATCATACGGACTGGATGAAGCATGCGGCTGTCTTAAAATCCCTGCTAACCGCCACCTCCGAAACATCGGAAATCAAATCTACACGAGCACAATTTTCCCTACTCTCAGAACAAATCATCACGCTCTTAACGCGTTTCGGCTCTCCCGAAGGAACGCTCTACAAAGCCTGGTGCCCAATGGCCTTTGACAACCGTGGTGCCTCCTGGATTCAGAATGCCGAAACAATCAATAATCCGTATTTTGGGGCGACGATGTTGCGATGCGGCGAGATTAAGGAGACGTTTAAATGAATGACTCCGACATCCCAATTCCCTCACCCACTGCACAAACTCCTGAACAACGCTCGCTCGTCGGCCGACTGATCCGGTTCTGCCTCGAAAACAAACTTGTTGTCAGCTTGTTCCTCTTTGCTGCGATTGTGGCGGGTCTCGTCGTCGCACCATTCGAATGGAAGCTCGGCGGAATCCAACGCCACCCCATTTCCGTGGACGCGATTCCCGACATTGGCGAGAATCAGCAAATTGTCTTTACGCAGTGGCCGGGACGCTCCCCGCAAGACGTGGAAGACCAAATCGGCTATCCCTTGACGGTCTCTCTTCTCGGCATCCCGGGCGTCAAGACGATCCGAAGTTACTCGATGTTCGGGTTCTCCTCGATCTACATTATTTTTAAAGAAGAAGCTGAGTTTTACTGGTCGCGAACGCGTGTATTGGAGAAGCTCAACAGTCTGCCGGCAGGTACACTCCCCGCGAGCGTTCAGCCTACCTTGGGGCCGGACGCTACAGCCCTCGGCCAAATCTATTGGTACACCCTCGAAGGGCGCGATCCAAACGGCAACCCCACCGGCGGATGGGATCCTGACGAATTACGCACCGTTCAAGATTGGTATGCACGGTATTGGTTGCTTTCGGCCGATGGCGTCGCAGAAGTGGGCTCCATTGGCGGCTACGTAAAAGAATATCAGATTGACGTTGATCCCGATGCCATGCGGGCGTATAACGTCACGCTGGATCAAGTCTTCCGCGCTGTATCAGCCGCCAACATCGATGTCGGTGCCCAAACACTCGAAATAAACCGAACCGAGTATTTCATTCGCGGCATTGGTTTTATTAAGAACATCGAGGACATCAAAAGCAGCGTTGTCAAAGTCGCAAGCGATAATATTCCTGTGCTCGTCGAGAATGTCGCGCAGGTCACCCTCGGCCCCGCAACGCGGCGCGGCGTGTTAGACAAGGGCGGCGCATCCGTTGTCGGTGGCGTTGTCGTCGCGCGCTACGGCGACAATCCGCTCGCCGTCATCAACCACGTCAAAGCCAAGATCGAAGAAACACGAGAGGCGCTACCCGCCAAAGTGCTGATCGACGATAAGCTCGCGTCACGTGAAATAAGTGAAGCTTATGCGACGAAAAACGGTTTCGAGGCTTACACGGGCAGCACCCTGAACCAAGCGGCTTGGCTTTCGCACCTCCGCGCAACGCCCCGCGAGGATTGGCCGGCTTGGGCAACGATCACTAAGGTCACCGTCGTTCCCTTCTATGATCGAACAGGTCTTATTTACGAAACCCTCGGCACCTTGAACAATGCCATCACGCAAGAAATTTTGATCACGGTTATCGTCGTCCTCGTGATGATGATGCACCTGCGCAGCAGCGTGTTGATCGGCAGCATGTTGCCGCTTGCGGTCCTGCTCTGTTTCGGTGGCATGAAATTATTCGGCGTTCAGGCCAACATCGTGGCCCTGTCCGGCATTGTCATCGCGATCGGCACGATTGTCGACATGGGCATCGTTCTTTGCGAAAACATTCTGCGCCATCTCGACCTAGCACGACCCGAGGAATCAAGGCTAGAGGTGGTGCATCGGGCGGCTAGCGAAGTGGGCAGTGCCGTGATGACCGCCGTCGCGACCACGGTTGTGAGTTTCCTGCCCGTCTTCACCATGATCGGTGCCGAAGGAAAACTCTTCAAACCCCTCGCCTACACGAAGACCTTTGCTCTCATCGCTTCCATCATAATCGCCTTAACCGTACTGCCACCCGCCGCGCATATTCTTTTCAGCGGAAAAGTTTCGGGACGAAAACTGCGCACTGGATTAAATCTCGGGCTCATCATCGCCGGCATCGTCGTTGCGCTTAAGCTCGCTTGGTGGGCTGGTTTGCTCCTCGCTTTGTTCGGACTCTATCGCCTCATCGAAAAACACATTCCCGAGCGAACGAAAAGCTTCGGCCCCCGTGTGGCCATTGTCATCGTGATCGTCGTGGTAGGAGGCTTTCTCACGAAGGATTGGAATCCGCTAGGACCCGAACGCGGCATGATTCGGAATCTAATCTTTGTTGCGGTCATCATCGGCGGCCTACTCGGAGGTTTCCAACTCTTCCTTCGGTCCTATCCGCGCTTCTTGAACGGGTGTCTTCGTCACAAGATGGCCTTCTTGCTCTTGCCCCTCCTCCTGATTCTGGTCGGCGCCGCTTCCTGGCTCGGAACGCCTAAACTGTTCAGCAAGCTTCCAGAATCCATCCAAAACAGCACGCCTGCCCAATATTTGGCGCATAAGTTCCCAGGCCTTGGCAAGGAATTCATGCCACCCTTGGACGAAGGTTCCTTCCTGTGGATGCCGACCACCATGACGCACGCATCAATTGGCGAGTCGCTCGACATCCTCCAAAAACAGGACATGGCCTTCCAGATGATTCCAGAAATCGAATCCGCCGTGGGCAAGCTTGGACGAGCGGAAACGCCACTGGATCCGGCACCGATTTCCATGATCGAGACGGTCATCAACTACAAGCCCGAGTATGCATCCGATGCAGACGGCCGCCGCATCAGCTATCGCTACGACAACAAGCACCGCGAGTTTGTGCGCGACGAAAACGGTGACCTCATTCCCGATCGTCAAGGGCGTCCTTTCCGCCAGTGGCGCGATCACATCCGAACACCAAACGACATCTGGGACGAAATCGTCAAAGCAGCAAGAATGCCCGGCACGACATCCGCCCCCAAGTTGCAACCGATTGCCGCTCGAATCGTCATGCTCCAAAGTGGCATGCGCGCACCGATGGGTGTGAAAATCAAAGGACCGGATCTCGAAACCATCGAGCGCGTCGGACTCGAAATCGAACACCTGCTCAAGCAAGTCCCATCCATTGAACCGTCTGCCGTCATCGCCGACCGCATCGTCGGCAAGCCCTATCTCGAAATCCATCCTGACCGCCGCGCACTGGCGCGCTATGGTGTGCCCATTCGCGAGTTCCAGGATGTGGTCGAAATCGCGATCGGTGGCAAAACGATCATGACCACAGTCGAGGGACGCGAACGCTTCCCCGTGCGCGTTCGATATCAACGCGAGTCGCGCGACAGCATCGAAGCGATGGAGAAGATTCTGGTTCCCGGCAAAGGTGGACAACAGATCCCGCTGATGCAGCTCGCCGAGATCCGCTACGTTCGAGGTCCGCAAATGATTAAGAGCGAAGACACCTTCCTCGTCGGCTACGTCGTGCTCGATATGAAACCAGGCTATGCGGAAGTCGATGTCGTCGAACATTGCCAAGCTTATCTCAAATCGAAAATCGATTCCGGCGAGTTCTCGCTTCCACGCGGCGTGAGCTACGCATTCTCTGGCAATTACGAGAACCAAGTTCGCGCCACCAAGACCCTGGCACTCGTTCTGCCCTTGGCGCTCTTCGCCATCTTCATGCTCATTTATTTCCAGTTCAAATCCGTGCCCACAACCCTGATCGTCTTTTCGGGAATTTTCGTGGCCTGGAGTGGCGGCTTCCTGCTGATCTGGCTGTATGGGCAGCCGTGGTTCTTGAACTTCAACGTCTTCGGATTGTCCATGCGCGAACTGTTCCAGATTCACCCCATCAACATGAGTGTCGCCGTCTGGGTTGGATTCCTCGCCCTGTTCGGCATCGCCACCGATGACGGCGTGATCATGGCGACGTATATTTCTCAAGAATTACGCGACAAGAAACCCACAACGAAAGAAGCCCTCCGCGCGGCGATTCGTGACGCGGGGTCTCGCCGTGTTCGGCCGTGTCTGATGACAACGGCAACGACCCTCCTCGCGCTCATCCCTGTGCTGACATCGACGGGCCGCGGCAGTGACGTCATGGTCCCGATGGCCATACCCTCCTTCGGCGGCATGATGTTCGAACTCCTCACCATGTTCGTCGTCCCCGTGCTCTATTGCTGGGTTGAGGAATTTAAATTGAAACGCGCCACGCACCCCTGATGCATATTTCACCAAAAGAGCGAGAAGGGCAAGACGATTTAAATTTCATTGAAATCGGCACCGGGTGCGTTGCGAAATGCAGAGCGGAACAGACATTCCTGTCTGTGAACGACACAGGCAGGAATGCCTGTGTCACATCGGCTCCTTGTCTGAATGACTGCATTGTCTACCGGATCGTGTCATGTGCGGTGCATGCAGCTTTAATAAGTGACATTGCCCCTCTCTTTTGATAGGCTCTAAGTCTCCTGAGATGGAGTGCAAACGCTAAGCGAGAAAGAAAGACACTCAAATTCAGGAGGAGGAGAAACTCATTCTCAAGAAAAAATGAAAGGATTTAGATTATGAAATTTTACGAAGGCCCTTGGAAAAACGATGTCAACGTTCGAGACTTTATCCAGCGAAACTATACCCCTTACGATGGCGACAAGTCGTTTTTGTGCGGTACCACAGAACGAACGAATAAGTTGTGGCAGAAACTCGTGGACATGATGGAGCTCGAGCGTCAGCGCGACGGCATCTACGACATCGATACGAAAACCATTTCAACCATCACGTCACACAAGCCTGGCTACATTGATCGCGAACTCGAACAGATTGTCGGCCTACAGACCGACGAAGCGCTCAAGCGCGCGATCATGCCCTTCGGGGGAATTCGTCTTGTGCGAACCGAACTCAAAGCGTATGGACGCGAAATGGATCCGCTCGTCGAACACGTTTTTAAGTACCGTAAAACCCACAACGATGGGGTTTTCGATGCTTATACGGATGAGATGAAACTCGCTCGACATGCCGGCATCATTACTGGCTTGCCTGATGCATACGGGCGCGGACGTATTATCGGTGACTACCGCCGCGTGGCACTCTACGGAACCAAATTTCTCATTGAGACAAAAAACCGTGCAAAGAACGAAATGGTTCGGGATATCATGGACTCGGGTCTCATTCGCAAACGAGAAGAGACGTCCGAACAAATCAGGGCGCTTCATGAACTTGAAGCAATGGCTGCCAGCTATGGTTTCGACATCACACGACCCGCTGAGGATGTCAAAGAAGCGATTCAATGGCTTTATTTTGCCTATCTTGCCGCCGTCAAGGAACAGAATGGTGCCGCCATGTCGATCGGGCGCATCTCTACCTTCCTCGACTGCTATGCTGAGAGAGACTTAAACGAGGGCAAGTACACAGAGGAACAAATCCAGGAGTTCGTCGACCACGTTATCATGAAGTTGCGCATCGTACGCTTTCTGCGAACGCCTGCCTACGATGAGCTCTTCTCAGGCGACCCCACGTGGGTCACTGAAGCCCTTGCAGGCATGGCTGCTGATGGCCGCCACATGGTCACCAAAATGTCGTACCGCTTTCTTAAAACGCTGTACAACCTAGGCCCTGCCCCCGAGCCCAACCTCACCGTTCTCTGGAGTCCGCGTCTGCCCGAAAACTTTAAGACATACTGCGCGGAGACCTCAATCCTAACCTCTGCTATTCAATACGAAAACGACACGCTGATGCTGCCGCGCTTTGGCGACGACTACGGCATCGCCTGTTGCGTCTCGGCCATGCGCATCGGCAAGCAGTTGCAATTTTTCGGCGCTCGTGTCAACTTCGCAAAAACTCTGCTCTACGCCATCAACGGCGGCATGGATGTCGCTTACGACAACCTCCAAGTGGGACCCGAGCTACGAATTCTCAGCGACCGCGAGGTGCTTGACTTCGACGAGGTCATGATCAATTTCAACAAAGTTACCGCTTGGCTCGCCAAACTCTACATGGATACGCTCAACACGATCCATTACATGCACGACAAGTACTGCTATGAACGCATCGAAATGGCCCTGCACGACGACACGATCGTGCGCACCATGGCGGGTGGTATTGCAGGACTCTCCGTGCTTGCGGATAGTTTATCGGCCATCAAATACGCCAAAGTTCATCCCGTGCGCAACGAAGCCGGTCTTGCGGTTGGGTTCCGGACAGAAGGCGAATTCCCAAAATTCGGAAACGACGACGACCGCGTTGATGATATCGCCGTCAATGCAGTGCGCTCTTTTTACCGTGA
The DNA here is from genome assembly GCA_964618405.1 of uncultured Lentisphaerales bacterium. Lineage (GTDB taxonomy): Bacteria > Verrucomicrobiota > Kiritimatiellia > RFP12 > UBA3636 > JBBQIY01. The sequence continues at coordinate 669 of CAZUAY010000140.1, read as the reverse complement.
GTTCGCCAAACATCACACCTACCGCAAATCGCGCCCTACCCTCTCGATCCTCACCATTACCTCAAACGTCATGTACGGCAAACTCACCGCCGCTACCCCCGATGGACGCAAGGCGGGCGAGCCGTTCGCCCCGGGTGCAAACCCCATGCATGGACGCGATACCCAAGGCGCTATCGCCTCCCTGAGGTCCGTCTCGAAACTTCCTTATGATTTCGCGGAAGATGGCATCTCCAACACCTTTTCCATCGTGCCGGATTCGCTCGGAAAAACGGAGGATGAGAAGCAGCGCAATCTGATCAATCTGCTTGATGGCTACTTCACGGATAACGGGCACCACCTCAATGTGAATGTCTTGCAACGTGAAGTCCTGCTTGATGCCATGGATCACCCCGAAAAATATCCGCAGCTTACGATCCGAGTGTCAGGCTACGCCGTGAATTTCATCAAACTCACGCGCGAGCAGCAACTGGATGTCGTGAACCGCACGTTCCACAACAGAATCTCAAGTTCGTGTACTTGAGAAGTTGCGAGTCAGAATGTAATCGGTCAGGCACAGGGGGCTGTGCCTGACCGATTACAGTCGCTAGTCGCTAGTGGCTAGTCGCTAGTACTGATCCGGCCTCACCGAGGCCAGCCACAGTGGGAAGTTGCGAGTTGTGAGTAGCGAGT